>JACQUT010000195.1 GCA_016267585.1 Cyanobacteria bacterium NC_groundwater_1444_Ag_S-0.65um_54_12 | reverse complement strand
GGACATGGGTGAGGCGGTGCGTATCGTAGATCTGGCGCGTAACCTGATAAAACTGTCGGGATTCAAGGAAGAAGACATAGGCATAGCATTTACCGGGACACGACAAGGGGAAAAGCTCTTCGAAGAGCTTTTGCTGACCGACGAGATCGTCAGACCTACCAAACATCCTCAGATCTTTGCCGTGCGAGCGGCACACCCACCTGAACCTGCCTGGTGGGAGGATGCCATGGCGCAAGTGAGCGCGTATATCACCGCCGGAGCACCGGAACGCTTGCGGACGGCCCTGGACGAAATCCTGAGCAAGGATCTCGCCAGTAGTAACCATACTACCGCCAGTAGTGACACGCTCATGGCAACGGAGCCTGGCAAAGCCACGAGATCTGAGCTTGGCAAAACAACCGTAAGCGATACCGCCTGACATTTTCAAAGTTTCGGAGGTCATTTTAAATGGTCACTTCCTCGAATAGTACTGACCAAGCCGTCAGATCAGTACCCTATGCCTTGCCCTATCTGGCCGATGAGGAAATTGCCGGTGTGGTGGCAGCGCTGCGCAGCGGTTGGATCACGACCGGTCCCCAGGTCAAGGAATTCGAACAGCGATTTGCTCGTCATGTAAAGGCGCCGCAGGCCATAGCGCTGAACTCCTGCACTGCGGCTCTGCATCTGGCGTTGCTGGGTGCCGGCGTCGGTCCGGGGGATGAGGTCATCACCACACCACTCACCTTTTGCGCCACCGTGAATACCATCCTGCACGTGGGTGCACGTCCAGTCCTGGCAGACGTCGATCCGCGAACGCTCTGTCTTTCGCCTGACGCAGCAGCAGCCAAGATAACACCGCGTACCAAAGCCCTCTTGCCGGTCCATTATGCCGGTTGCCCAGCGGATATGGCGGCTTTCTTGCACCTGGCGCAAGAGCACCGGCTCGCCGTCATCGAGGATGCCGCCCATGCCATCGGTACGGAATACAATAATCAGCCCATCGGGGCACTGGGTGATTTCACTTGTTTTAGCTTCTACGCCACCAAGAACCTCACGACCGGCGAGGGTGGCATGTTGACTGGCAAGGATGAGAGCACCACCGAGCGCTTGCGCAAGCTGGCATTGCATGGCATGAGCCGGGATGCCTGGCAACGCTATAGCCTGGCCGGATCTTGGGCTTACCAGGTAGAAATGGCTGGCTTCAAATACAACATGACTGATCTGGCAGCAGCGCTGGGATTAGCGCAGCTTGAGCGTTTCGCCTGGCTGCAGCAGATACGTGAGGGTTATGTGGCACGCTATCAGTCAGCTTTTGCCGAATCGGGTTTCGAGCTGCCACCGCAATCGCCACGTCCGGGCGATCGCCATTCCTGGCATCTTTACATCTTGCGGCTCGATCCTTGCCAATTGACCATCGAGCGTGGCGATTTCATCAAGCAGCTGCAAGCGGTAGGGATTGGCACTTCGGTACATTTCATCCCGATTCACCTCCATCCTTACTACCAGCAAGAATTGGGGGTACGACCCGGCGATTTTCCGGTCACCGAACGTGCCTACTCGCGTATGCTCAGCCTACCGCTCTATCCCAAGCTAAGTGAGGAAGATGTCTCTTATGTCATAGCACAGGTCACTCATTTAGCGCAGCGCTACCGCAAATGACCCATGACATCTTCCAGGCGGCAACCAGAACTCATGCGCCACGCGGCTGCTACACAGCTTGGCTAAAACCGCTTCTCGATTTTCTAACCGCACTGGTCTTGTTGCTGGCGCTAGCACCTTTGCTGCTATTGCTAGCTATGCTCATTCGCCTTGACTCCCCGGGTCCGGTTCTGTTCAGGCAAGATCGGGTAGGACGCTTGGGCCGGCTTTTCCGTATCGTCAAGTTTCGCACCATGCGAACCGGAGTTACCGGTCCGCTCTTGACGCAAGAGCGAGATCCGCGTATCACGCGGCTAGGCCATTTCTTGCGCCGCAGCAGCCTGGATGAATTGCCCCAGCTCTTTAACATCTTGCGCGGTGAGATGAGCTTTATCGGGCCACGACCCGAGCTGCCGCAAATTGTCGCGACCGAGTACACTGCGGAGCAAAAAGGCGTACTGGCGGTACGACCGGGTCTTTCCGGCTGGGCCCAGTTGCATGGCCGCGATGACCTGGCTATCCCGCAAAAACTCGCTTACGACCTGGAATATGTTGCGAACCTTTCTTGGCAGCTCGATCTCAAGATCTTGTTGCTCACGCCTGGCTTGCTCCTGTCGGGTCGCGGCATTAAACATTGATCATCGGAAGTTAATCTGGGGAAAAACGTCCGATAAGAAACTGTTTTCTTTAACAGCACTAAAACCTGAGTTAAGGAGTGTTTTTAAAAATGTCAGCAAGC
The DNA here is from genome assembly GCA_016267585.1 of Cyanobacteria bacterium NC_groundwater_1444_Ag_S-0.65um_54_12. Classification (GTDB taxonomy): domain Bacteria; phylum Cyanobacteriota; class Sericytochromatia; order S15B-MN24; family VGJW01; genus JACQUT01. Next base: position 9,435 of record JACQUT010000195.1, on the reverse strand, counting down.
CGGTTAGTGATCGGTCAGCGAACTTTCAACGAGATTCGACCACTGGGCAAAGATCTGAAAATCGCTGAAGCCAAGGCAATCACAGCCAGAAACGGCATAGATGAAATTTATTTCGAAGATCGGCAAAAACGGGCTTACGTCGCCTACCGCGAAAAAAGCACGCTAGCTGGCGTGCGCGCAGGCTATCTGGGACGTTATGGCGAAGAGAAAATCAAGGTCATCCATGTAGACGACGAGGCTAACACCTTCCAGGAGGGAGCCCGGTCAGTATTCACCTGGACCCATAAAGCCATGGGCAAGGCCTTTGGTGAAGAGGCGGTCAAAGTCCTGGCCACGACAGTCAGTACCTTGGCCGGTGGGCTGATAGCGGCCACGGCCCTGAAAGATAAACTACTACCAGAACTTGCCAGTACTGCCGCGGCTAACCACCTGGCCGGTGTGATAGCTCCGGCCACCGAGGCAAAAATTATCATCACTTCAGCTAGCCGAACAGCGACCATGAGCAATCCGGCGCCCCGATCGTTGGTCAACACTGTCATCAACGGCTCTACCACAGCTAGCAGGACCCTGATGGCAGCAGCGCATACCACTTGCAAAATTGCCGTGCCGATCGCTGCGGTGCTAGGCGGCGCCCTGCTGGCTTCTTCCCTGATCGCTGGTGTGCGTGCCGGGGTGCGCCAAGGCGATCGCAAGACCATCGACATGGTGACCGATCGCTACTAGCGAGTTTAGCAGTCTGACCATTGGCCCACCCGGCGAGTCTAACCCTTTAGACCGCTTTCACATCTTAGCTCGCCACTACTTTGCCAGTAGAAGCCAAGGTAGCTGCGCGGCCTGGCGCGGCAGTGCCATACACCGACGTCAACCAGTGGGAATACTGGGGTAATTCGCCATGCACTGCCTTGAAGTAGATTTCACGTATCTTCTCGGTGATGGGGCCGAGCTGGCCGGTACCAATGGTACGGTGATCGACGTGGCTTACCCAGGCAATCTGGGCGCCGGTGCCACAGATGAATAGTTCATCAGCAATATAGATCTCGGTTCGATCAATGGTCCGCGCTTGACACTTGATCCCGAGATCGCGCTCGGCAATTTCCATTATGCTGGATCGGGTAATACCCTCCAGGATATTATCCGCCACGCTGGGAGTTACCAGCGTGCCATCGCGGACCATGAATAGATTCTCGGCAGATCCTTCGCAGACATGGCCATCTTCATTGAGGAAAAGTCCTTCGTCAAAGCCATTCATGATGGCTTCGGTCTTGCATAGCGCACTGTTTATGTAAGCACCTATGATCTTGGCACGGGCCGGTACCGCGGTATCCGCAATACGGCGCCAGGAAGAAGTACCCAGATGCAAAGGGCGATCGATGTCGACATAGGTACCCATAGGCGCGCAATAGATATGAAAAGCGTCCTTCAATCCATGTAGCCGCACACCGATCACCTCATCAGCCTTGTACAGGGTGGGCCGCAAATACAGATCCTGGTTAAATTCCGTCTCACGTGCCAATTGCACCGAGATATCGCAAAGACCGGCGATATCGGCTGGCAGGTTCATGAACAAGATCTTGGCATTCTTGGCCATACGCCGGAAATGTTCCGCCAAATGCAAAATATAAAGCTCGCCGTGTTCTTTGTTCCAATACCCGCGGATCCCTTCAAAACAACCTGTACCATAGTTGAACCCGTGGGTCATGATCGAGATCTTCGCTTCTTCCAACGGGATATTTTCACCCTTGAAGTATGCCATTGACTTGCCCATTGATCTTCAACCCTTTCTTGGTTTGGTCCGCTTATCGTCGTAAAGGTAAGCATCGCACCATTGCGACCACCACTGTAGCGGATTTTTGACGGGCACTGGACGGTTCGCCAACTCAACTTGCCAAGCAGAATTTTGCCCTTCCGGCAAGCTGAAGAGTTCTTGATTATAAAAGATCACACCTTCTTCTTGCTGATGCGCTAAATTCGTTTCCAGTAGCTCTGCTATTCTGTCACGCTCGCCGAGTTTGCCAAGCAAGCTGATCAAGTACGCAGTGTCGCGTGGCCAGCAAACTGCCTCGTGATACTGGGCGTCGCCCAGGTAAATGCGTTCCGTCGAATCCTTCACCAGTATGCCAAAAAGCTTACCATCCCGATGAACTGCCAGGCGATCGCGGCAAGCTTGCCAGATTCGCTGCAGATCTCGCTCGGAAAAGATTCGCTCGTCGCGTAACAGGGCTGCGGCCACTACCGCGGTCGAACTTAGCGTCGCGTCACGCCGGCCATCGTCTCGCACCAAATTGTACAAGCAACCGGTTTCTTCGTTCCAGAAGGTCTGGCGGAAGGCTTTGCGCACCTTTGTCAGGGTAGCGGCTACGCTACTCGCTAACGGCACTGGCCCCCGACCGTCAAGGTAACGAACGCCCCATTCGAGCATGTGAAGCCATTGAGCGTTAATCTCTGGCAAAAGATAATGGGGCTCATTCTGGGCACGCCACAATTCTGCCGGGCTGCTTCCAGCTTGCAGTTCTGCGATTTGCCAATCACGGGGCACGCGCAGTGGCAAATCAGTGGCCACCACACCAGCATGTGAAACTGACCGTTTGCCATCAATCCAGGAATGCCAAGGCACACAGCGCAGCAAACCATCCGGTGCTAGCACGGCGGTACCATTTAGCGTAGCAGGGCTAGCCCGACCAAAAGCTTCGAACGCTCGGCAAAATGCCCTGATGAAGAGATCATCCACCAGTTGCCAGGAACCAGCGTGAGCAGTCAGTACCGTGAATAACAAAGTCGTGGCGTCACAAGAATGATAAAAGTCCTCGGACAAGGTCGATTGAACGCTGCTATCAGTAGCTCTCGGGAGCTGACGCTCTGGAAGACGGTTGGGCACTCGACCACTTACGGGATCCTGCAAGATCGCCGCGAGCCGGCAAGCTGCAGCTACCCGGTGCTCCAATCCCAGCTCGCGTAACGTCTGCCGATTGGAAAGATACCCCTCGAAGAGATCGCGAAACCATGGGGTGCGAAACCACCAGCCGCCCGCTTCCGGCACTACGGTTTCTTGCACCACCATGCCAAATTTGTGAGCCATCACGTAAATCCGCCAAGCCGCGCCGGGTAAAGCAGCGTGGGTTTTAGCAAGCCGCTCGGCAGCCAGCCATTTGTCAGCGGTTTCAGCATTCATTCTCGCCAAACTGCCAGGATTGTTTTCCAAAATGGCAACAGCATCAGCCACGCTAGTATGGATGGCGAAAGCCAAGCGGCTGGGAACAGCTGGAAAAATCCACTCTCCCAAGCTCCAAGCCGTTCGTCGTTCGGGGATGAATCGTACCCCAGCGGGCGTTAGCTGACGGAATCCGCTGCCGAGTTCATAATCAAGTAAAAGTGGCTCACGCCCGGGGCAAAAGTCTGCTCCAGGGTAGGCAGCGATCGCCACCGCTGCCGGCCCTTTGCCAATCGTGACCAGGCCATTTGGCAATTGTTCTAGTTGATAATCGGCAGTACTGGTCAAATCATACATGTGGCGAATGTCCCAGCGTGGCCGCAAGGTCAGAGTAAGGCCCGCCGGCACTGGCTCGGGCGGTACTATTTGCAATTGCAAAAGGGCGCCAGCGGTAGCTGCCGGCAACGGCAAAAGCTGGTAGAACATCTCCCAGATGCCCCAGGGCGAAGCGCAGCGAATAGTGACTTGTTCGGGCGTAACGGTCAGGGGTGCCTTTTCACAGGGCACGACCTTACCTTGCCAGCGCAGTTGCCAGGGCAAGGAATCCATGATCTTCCAGCTCTCGCCGCCGAGCAGAGCCAGTAAACCTTCGTAGGAATAATCTACCCGCAGCTGAGCCCAGGAATCTGCCGTTACTATGGTTTCACAACCCTGCACGAACTCCGCCGACAGCGTTCGCAACGCGAAACGTCGCCGCCGAGCACCGCCCCAATCATCGGTGCTCTCTGGTAGGAAGGTAATTCCCTTTGGTATCATAGTGGCCGCTAGCGAGCTAGTTTCTCAAGAGCTCTCCCATAGCTTGAGCGTACTGACCGGTACCGGCTCGGGTTCACCAATATGGTGATAAGCATATGACGTAGCCATCCGCCCGCGCGGTGTGCGTCGCAACAAGCCAGCTTGCAGTAAATAAGGCTCCACCACATCCTCGATTGTTGCTAAATCGACTCCTACTTCAGCTGCCAGTGCCTCTATACCTACCGGTCCACCCGCATGCTGCTTCACGATCAATGACAGGAGTTCACGATCCAGGGGATCTAATCCTAGCTCATCTATCTGGAGTTTGCTAAGTGCATGTTGGGCGATCGCGGCAGTAACTTTCTCACTCCCGGCGACCTGCGCATAGTCGCGTACCCGCCTCAGTAAACGGATAGCTACCCGTGGCGTGCCGCGAGAACATTGGGCGATCGCCAGCGCTCCAGATCCGTTAATGGTTATCTTCAGGACGCTCGCGCTACGTTCGATGATCTGGCTCAGTTCTTCGGGTAGATAAAACCGCAACCGACATGCCATACCGAACCGATCGCGCAACGGACCTGATAATGTGCCCGGACGCGTGGTGGCGCCCACCAAGGTAAAACGTGCTAACGGCACGCGCCGAATGCGCGCCGCCTGACCCTTGCCGATGGTAAGGTCCAGCATGAAATCCTCCATGGCCGGGTATAGCAGCTCTTCTGCCAGAGGCGAGAGGCGATGAATCTCGTCGATGAACAAAACGTCACCCGGTGCCAGCCGCGCCAGCAAACCTGCGATATCGCGCGGTCTTTCCAAACTAGGCGCTGATGTAACATGACAGCGCGAACTCATTTCCGCTGCAGAAATCTGTGCGAGCGTCGTCTTGCCAAGACCGGCTGGCCCATGCAACAGCAAGTGATCTAGCGCCTCGCCACGCAGCTTGGCCGCTGCAATCGCTACTGCAATCTGAGCTTTCAGTTCCTCTTGTCCAATATATTCAGCCAGCAAACGCGGACGTAACGAGCACTCTAGTGACAACTCTTCGGGCGTCTTGTCCGCCGAGACAAGCCGCTCGCCAATAGCTGGCACGATGGTCAAGCTTTTACCCTCAAAGGCCTTTAGAAACTAGCTAATGGCTTGCGATAGGTTCTAAAGAGCATTTCATGCTACCATGCCAGCCATGATCGTGGAATTGCTGCCGGTAGGCGTATTTCAGAGCAACTGCGTGATCTTGGGCTGCCAAGAGACTCATGAAGCGCTCGTAGTCGATCCGGGAGCTGAACCCGACGTCATACTGGCTCGCCTGAAACACCGGAATTTGCACGCCAAATTGGTTTTACATACCCATGCACATCTAGATCATGTCATGGCTACCCGCCAGATCAAAGAGGCGGAAGGTTCCATGATACTTTTACATCCCAGCGATCAGGAACTCTACGAAAGCTTGCCGTCGCAAGCTAATTACTTTGGCATGAAAGTACCATCTCCCTTGCCGATCGATCGCTTCGTAACCGATGGCGAAGCGGTGATCTGGGGACAGCTGGCAGGTAAGATTCTCCATACCCCCGGCCACACTCCTGGCTCGCTTTGCTTCTACCTCGAGCCGGCAAATTTGCTGTTATCCGGTGATACGCTATTTCAGCGGGGTATCGGTCGAACAGATCTGTGGGGCGGATCCTATGCTGACCTGGAGGCTTCTATTAGAGGCAAGCTTTACGCTCTACCGCCACAAACCAGAGTGATCTGCGGCCATGGTCCGGAAACTACCATAGCCGATGAGCGTAACTTGAATCAATTTATCAGATCACAGCGCTGATAGCTGGACGATAGCTCGACGGATTGCTTCTTCTACCGGCAGCTGGGGATCTAGTCGTGCTAGCGCCTGCTGTATCTCGGTAGCGGTGTAACCGAGCGAAGCGAGTGCGAGTTCAGCTTCACTGGACTCCCGAGGCGAACTGGTAGCTGGTGCGGCAAGCTGCACTTTGCGACCAGCCAGCTTATCTCTTAGCTCGAGTACAATTCGCTGGGCGAGTTTCGCTCCTACTCCCGGCGCCTGGGTGAGACCACGCGGATTATCGTCAACAATGGCGTTCGCCAATTCCTCGGCATTCATGGCACCAAGCAGACTCATGGCAAGCTTGGCTCCCACACCGCTCACCCCGCAGAGTAAAAAGAAAAGTTCACGCTCCTCGACATTGGCAAAGCCAAAGAGCAGCATCGTATCTTCTCGATGATGCAAGTAAGTCAAAATTTGCACCAAAGCACCAAGCGCTGGCAGATCGGTCAGATGCCTGGTTCCACAATAGACCTGATAACCTACGCCGCCGGCTTCTATTACGGCAAAATCCGGGCCCTTGTGGATTAGCTGTCCGCTCAAGGAATAAATCATCTATGACAATAGTAACTAACCAGAGCAGCTCATGGCCATAGTAGCTTCTTGCTGATAAAAATGGCAAAGGGCGATCGCCAGCGCATCAGCAGCATCATCAGGGCGTGGAATGGTTTCCAGATTCAGTAATTCCCGGATGGCCTCTTGTACGGCACGCTTATCTGAACGGCCATGTCCGGTCACACTTTGCTTTACGACCATTGGGGTATAGCCTGCCACCTCGAGTCCGGCTTGCGCTCCCGCCAAGCAGATGACTCCGCGAGCCATCGCCACTTGTATACCGGTAGTGATGTTTCGCACAAAGAAAAGTTCTTCTACCGCCATTTCCGTGGGCCGGTACTCTGCAATCAAGGCAGATAAATCAAAATGAATCTCTTTTAGCCGTTGTGACAGCGGTAAACCTTTTGCGGTAATGATAGAACCGGCAGCCACGAACTGTACCGGTTTTCGCGGTAACACGGCTATCAGCCCGTAACCTACCGTCGCAGTTCCAGGATCTACTCCGAGTATCAGCATAACACTATACTAGACGGTATCGTTTGCTGGCATTGGTGTCCGGTATCACGAAACTAACGCATGAAGCTTAACTTCGAACCAAACCTCGACTACCAGCTTCAAGCCATTGAAGCAGTATGCGACCTCTTCCGCGGGCAAGAGATCTGCCGTACGGAGTTTACAGTAGCGCATACCGTGACCGACCGGCAAATGAAATTACTATTTGCCGAGAGTGACCTGGGTATCGGCAATCGGCTGACCCTGCATGACGACGAGCTGGCCAAGAACCTCAATGACATCCAGCTCCGCCACGGGCTTGCTCCATCCAGCACTCTGGTGTCTGGCGACTTCACCGTGGAAATGGAGACGGGTACTGGCAAGACCTATGTCTACCTGCGCACCATCTTTGAGCTGAACAAGCGCTATGGCTTCACCAAGTTCATAATCGTGGTGCCATCGGTGGCGATCAAAGAAGGGGTGTACAAGTCGCTCCAGATTACCGAAGAACACTTCAAGGGCCTCTACGCCGGCGTGCCATTCGACTATTTTCTTTATGATTCCGCGCAGCTTGGTCAGGTGCGAAATTTTGCCAGTAGCCCGCAGATCCAAATAATGGTGGTCACTGTCAGTGCCATCAACAAGAAAGCTGTCAATAACCTCTACAAGGACAGAGAGCAGACCGGTGGTGAAAAGCCAATCGACCTGATCAAGGCTACCCGACCCATCGTGATCGTGGACGAGCCGCAGAGCGTGGATGGCGGTCTCTCCGGTGCTGGCAAGGCCGCTCAGGGCGCCATGAATCCGCTTTGCACTCTGCGCTATTCCGCGACACACGTTGACCAGCACCATATGATCTACCGTCTCGCTGCGGTGGACGCTTATGAACGAAAACTGGTAAAGCAAATAGAGGTGGCAGCCGTCACTAGCGAGAATGCGTACAACAAGCCCTACGTGCGTGTGCGAAAGGTCGCGAATCGGCGTGGTATCATTTCAGCCGTATGTGAGCTAGACATGAAAACCGCGGGAGGCGTGGCCAGGCGCGAAGTGACCGTGCGGTATGGCGCTGACCTGGAGCAGACTACCGGACGCGCTGTTTATTCTGGCTGTCGCATCGGCGAGATCCGAGTAGAACGGGGCAATGAGTACGTTGAGCTGCAATTGCCCGGCAGTAACCAATACCTCGAGCCCGGACAGGCTTGGGGCGACGTTGACCAGCTCGCTGTGCAGCGGCAGATGATCCGGCGCACCATTCAAGAGCACCTCGACAAAGAGAGACGCTTGCGCCCGCAAGGCATCAAAGTTCTTTCGCTCTTCTTCATCGATGCGGTTGCCAGGTACCGCCGGTACGACGTTGCCGGAAAGCCGGTAAAAGGTGAGTATGCCATTATCTTCGAGGATGAGTACCGGCGGGCGGCAAAGCTACCAGCATATGACACCCTCTTTCAGGATGTGGATCTCATCAGGGCTGCCGAAGAGGTACACAACGGCTATTTCTCGATCGACAAGCGGGGCGTCTGGACCGATACCGCGGAGCATAATCAGAGTAATCGCGACAACGCCGAGCGCGCTTACCACCTGATAATGAAAGAAAAAGAGCAACTGCTCAAGTTCGAAACGCCACTCAAGTTCATCTTCTCCCACTCCGCGCTCAAGGAAGGATGGGACAATCCAAACATCTTCCAGATCTGTACCCTGCGCGACATCCAGACCGAACGTGAGCGCCGCCAGACCATCGGCCGCGGCCTTCGCCTTTGCGTCAACCAGAATGGCGAGCGCATGCGCGGCTGCGAGATCAATACGCTCACGGTGATCGCCCAGGAGAGTTATGAACAGTTCGCCGAGAGTCTGCAAAAGGAGATCGAGCAAGACGGCTGCTGTTTCGGCGGGCGCCTGGAGATCAAGAATGCCGACGAACGCCGTCAGGTTCGCACGCGGCAGGCAATGCTGGACAGCAGCTCCGAGTGCCAAGCGTCAGGGGATCGCATGAAGCACCAGACCACGTACCGGTTGCACTTCGACAACGAAAAGCTCATTGAAAGTTGCATAAACGCCTTGCAAAAGGCACCACCGATACCGACGAACCGCCTACAGTGGCGTAAGGCAGACATCGCCATCGGCAAAGCCGGTGTGGAAGCCGCCGCGAAGGCACTCGCGGCAACTGTTACCCTGAACGAAAAGGACATTGTACTGCCTGATCTGCTCACGCACCTTCAGGAACGGACGCAACTGACCAGGCGGACTATTTATCGCATCGTCACCGGGAGCGGCAGGCTAGGTGATTTCAAGCGTAATCCACTAGCGTTCAGCGATCTGGCCGAGGACGCTATTAACCGTTGCAAACGCCTGTTTATTTCGTAACCGCTACCGGTGAGAAAACCCGATCTAATACATGACTAAAATATTATTTGCTTGATCTTGGGTATAAAGTACAGCCTTCTGCTTTAGCTGGGGTTCATGACGAGGTAGCTGGACCAGCCGGTGGCTCGGTGCAAGATTGCTGGCTTGATATTGCCGGACTTTTGCCCTAACTCTTCGCAGCGCTGCAGATAAAAGTGCTGCGCCGTCGGTCTGGTACGCTGTGCCTGCAGCGGCCCGAGCTGACCCAGATCGC
>JACQUT010000202.1 GCA_016267585.1 Cyanobacteria bacterium NC_groundwater_1444_Ag_S-0.65um_54_12 | reverse complement strand
AATTACTTTCTACCGGCTGTCCCTGGTGCGGCTGGAAAAGCCTGCAAGCACAAATTAACCCCAATCCTCTGGCCATCGCTTCCCCGGTGATCTAGCAGACCGGTGAATATTCGAGTAGACGAAAAGAATCTGCAAAGCGGGGTACTGGCTTTGGTGGTGGCGGTAGTGGAAATCCTCCACGAACTCCTCGGTAAACAGGCGATGCGCCGCATGTCGAGCGGTTCACTTTCAGAAACGGAATCCGAGCGGCTGGGCAGCGCTTTGCAGGCAATGGAGCGTGTCATCGCTGACCTGAAGGTCGAACAAGGGATTCAAGAAGCCGTGGGACAAATTCGCACCGGGCTAGATCAGGTGGTCGATCGCATGATCGATCTAGAAAGCCTGGAAGGTAATCTGTCACGAGGAGAAGTACAGTGCCGCTAGATCACCGCTCAATCGACCTTACTCACGCTCCCCCGGCGCTTCGTGCCGAAGGGGATCCCATAGCTGAGCAAGGGGCGACGGCTGAAACAGGATGTTACGCTTTCTGCGTGGCACCGCTCGAAGTGCTGACCAAGCTTACCGGTGAGCTGGACTATGTAGTGGCTGCTGATCTCGGAGCGGTGATCGGTTCCCACCCTGGACCATTGCAGACCGAAAAAGCACTGCATGCCTGGGTGCAACATCACGCCGCCATCGTGCAACGGGTCTGGGAGATCTCCTCTGATGTCATTCCCCTGCAATTCGGGACCATTTTCAAGGGAGAGACCGAAGCTGCCGCTCACTCGCTCGTCAGGCGCTGGTTAGATCTGGAACGTGAGCGGTTAGCAGATATCATGGCCAGGATTCACGGTTGCGAAGAGTATGGCGTCGCGGTGAGTTACGACCAGCCGGAGCTGATCGCACGCCTCGCCGACGAGGTGCCGGAACTGGCAGAGGTAAATGCCAAAATCGGAGAAGCCACGGCTGGGCAGAGTTATTTGCTGCGCATTCGCTTGCATGATCTTTTGGCACGCCATTTAGAGAATTACGCTGCCAAGACTTACCGCTGGATGTTCGAGCGCATTTCTGGCGTGACCAGGGGAGTTTGCGTCGATCGCCTGCAACGCCATGAGCAACCGACAACCGACATCGCTTTACTCAAGCTTTCTTGCTTGGTAGCCTGCTCACAAACGGTGGAATTCTTCCGAATATTGACGGAAGACGTCGAGCGCGCGTCCGGCAGCAAGATCTGCGTCACTGGCCCTTGGCCGCCCTATTCGTTTGTCTCTTGAGTCAGCAAAACTTATGGAATTTCGCAAATGCACTCTGGTTGATGCGCTGGATCGCGTCCTGGATCGCGGGCTTTTCCTGGATGCTGATCTGGTCGTATATGTTTCCGGTATCCCGCTCATCGCTGCTCGCATCCGGGCGGTGGTATCAGCAGTGGAAACCATGATTGCCCATGGCTTTACCGAAGAGCGTTGGCTATTGCCAGACCGGTTTGCCCATGCCAAGCTGGTGAATAGCCCTGTTACTTGGCGAGCTGGCGATGCAGATACCAATAGGAATTGATCTGGGCACCACTAATTCGTTGATTGCCGGGAAAATCGGCGATCGGATAGCAGTACTACCTAATGCCGAGGGAAAGCTTTTGACGCCCTCGGTAGTGGCATTACTATCGGGTGGCGACATGCTGGTGGGACAGCAAGCCATAGACTGGGCAGAGCGTTGCCCCCAGGATATGGTGTCTTCGGTCAAACGTTCCATGGGCTCGCTTACCAAGTTTGCTCTGCCGCATGGCGAATTGACGCCGGTTACCGCTTCGGCAGCTATTTTGCGCAAAGTGATCGCTGATGCTGAGCGCTATTTAGCTACCACCATCTCGGACGTCGTGATCACGGTGCCAGCGTATTTCAATGCCCGGCAACGGGAGGATACTGCTAACGCTGCGGATCTGGCAGGGTTACGCGTGCTGCGAATCTTGAACGAGCCAACGGCTGCCGCGCTAACCTTTGGCCTCGGGAACGAAAATCCCCAGACGGTAGTGGTCTGGGATCTGGGCGGTGGGACTTTCGATGTATCGGTGCTGCGGATAGGCTATGGCGTTTATCAAGTGCTAGCTGTTGACGGAGATCAGCGTTTAGGCGGTGATGATTGGGACCAGGCAATCGCCCATTGGTTGCGCCAATCCTGGGAAAAAACTGGCGTCATGAGCTGGCCAGAGCCAGAACTTGCTTATCGTTTGCGTCTTGTTGCGGAACATTCCAAGCGATTGCTCAGCGAAGCCCCCACAGTCGAGATGGATATCGCTAACTTGGCACTGCCGGCCGTCAACGAATTGCCAAGTAACTGCTTGGTGATCTCGCGGCAACAGTTCCAGTCCCTGACTGCTCACCTTTGTGAGCGTCTGGTAGCCCCTACCGAGCGAGCCCTCAGAGCGGCGGGTCTGGTCCCGGCAAACGTGGAGCGTGTGATCTTGGCAGGCGGAGCCACGCGCATGCCCGCCGTGCAAGAGCTGGCCATGCGTCTTTTTGGACAACCGCCAGATAGCAGCTTGCATCCTGATCTGGTGGTGGCCACTGGAGCAGCGCTGCAAGCAGCTATCCTGGTAGGTGGCGAGCAACGCTATACCTTGATCGATGTCGTGCCGTTCGCGGTGGGGATAGCCACGGAAAAAGGCATGTTTACCCAGCTGATCCCGGCCAATAGCCCAATTCCGACCCAGACGAGTCGGATCTTTACCAACGCCAGAGACGATCAGGGGTCGGTCTTTATCCAGGTGCTGCAAGGCGAGCATCCCCGCGCCGCAGATAACGAGAATTTGGGCTATTTTGAGCTGCCGATCCCCCCGTTGCCGCGCGGGATGGCGCGCATCGAGGTGAGCTTCGAGTTAGACGCCAGTGGCATCCTGCACATCAGCGCTCAGGATTTGCTAGAGGATCTGGCGCGCCAGGTGGAAATAGTCAATGTCGGCAAAATTACCGCTGTTTAGAGGCAAGTTCCGTATCCCCGAGCAGGCCTTCGTGCGAGTAGGCAACACGTACACGCTGGCCGAGGATGCCTGGGACCGTTGCGAAGAGGCCATCTCAACGTTCCAAGACAAAGAAAATGGGCACTGCGAGCCATTATGTGGCAAACAGTGCCCTAGTCGGAGCGGCGGGATTGGATGGCCAGCTAACACCTATTTATCCACACACCATCGCAAAGTTAGTCCACCCCTTGCTCTTGGCCAGTTTGGATT
>JACQUT010000201.1 GCA_016267585.1 Cyanobacteria bacterium NC_groundwater_1444_Ag_S-0.65um_54_12 | reverse complement strand
GCCGTAGATCGACCAGCAAGCTTGGCGGTAAGTGGCCCATGGCAAATAGCAAAATGCCAGGTTGGCTTTGTTGACGAATAACTTGCACCTGCTCCAGCAGATCTTCTGCCGGCTGATCCATGCGATGAATGCCTAAAATGGGATAAAGCAGCGTGTTGCGCTTACCTTGATCGGTTTCTTGATTGATCCAGTTCGCTACTTCTTTGGCATCTGTACTGTATAGCATGCTACCGGCAAAGCCCAGATAACCCTGGTCGATCCAATAGCGCCAGTTTTGCAGCTTGGTGCGACGAGTATAGTGCTCGCCGCGAAAGGTGGCCGCCGAAAGCGTAAGCTTGCCAGAACGCTTGCGCAGCAGTGTAGCGACCTCTCGCACCAAGCGGCTGACTTGTTCCTCACGCCATGACTGGTAGTTGCGCCGCTCTACCTCCAAGGAAGCGCTACTCGCTGGCTGTTCGCTCGTCTTGGCAATATCGAGCGCCACCGGTAGCTGCCAGGAATTCAATTGTTCAAGCCGATAAGCAGTTTGCGAGCTCCAGTCATCGGTAGTCTCTTCGTCATAACGAATGTAGTCGAGAAAAAGACCGTCTACCGCATAGCGTTCTAGCAGTTCGCTGATCTCGCGCAGCAAAAACTGTTTGGTGCCCGGGTTCGCGGGTGAAAGGAACCTTGGGCGCTCGGTAGTATCTGAACGCGCGGCAAGCGCCGGAAAGCGAGCAATTACCGGATTGCCATAATCGCGCTGCGCATCGTAGCTACGGACTCTCAAGGTCCAGATCCAGGGATGTACCTCCAGGCCACGCCGCTGAGCATAGTTCACTAGCTCGCCGAAGACGTCTGGCGCGCCCGCGAATTCCGGATCGCGCTCGAGCCAGTTCGAGGGGTAAACGGTATAACCACGCCGTATTGCTTCTGGTAAGAGAATATTAAAATTAGCATTTGCTAGCAAATCAACTAATTTTCTTACACCGGCGAAGTTTTTGGGTATGGCATCGGCATCTATTAGCATCCCTCTGGCTTCGACGCTGCGCGAAGGTACCAGGTATCGACTGGCGGAACGCAAGCTAAAAGCCGTCAAATCAAACCAAAATTCAGCAATTTCAGGATATTCTCGGTTAGCTGCGAGTTGTTCAGCCCGCTCTAGATAGCGCGTCCCTGAAAAGAGGTCACGCTCAACTAGTTCCAACGGCAGATCGAGCATTGCCGCCCGGGCTTGCTGTAGATCTCGCCGCAGCGCAGTGATTTTGGCACGCAATGCCATTAGCCGTTCAGTCGAATCCCCAACCGCTCGCGCCGCCGCGATAGCTGAAGGGAATAGCACCGTGCTACCAAGGGCGATCGCTAACAAACACCGCAATAAAAGACAGATTCTAATTTTCCCCTCCGGCACATTACATCCTACAGCTTACCCGGTGTTTTTTGTGATCAGGCACGCCAACATTGTGAAGTCTTGTATCGGGAGATAGGCTGACGAAACTGTGAACGACCAGCGGCTAGAAGAAATGCTGATGCTTGGGCCTGGCTTGCGAGATGGCGATGGCCATCTTTTGGCGATCGGCCAAGAAGCATCGCGCATTTTGCACGATGCCAATATTCCACATCTGGTGGGCGGCGGTGTTGCGGTTTGGGCTTACGGTCGTTATCGCCATACCAAGGATATCGATCTTTTTCTGCCGGTCGGCAAGCAAATCCTCGCGCTGGATGCTTTGGCGCGACAAGGGTTCCACACGCGTGAGACGGACGCTCGTTGGCTTTACAAAGGGGTCAAAGAAGAAGTGTCGATCGATCTGATCATTTTCACGACCGGAGACATCAGGTTAGACGCGGATACCTTGGCACATGGCCGCAGTTGCGAAGTAAGGGATTTCCGCTTCAACCTGATGGGACCGGAAGATGTGCTTTTAAGAAAAATCCACTCTGCCAACGAAGCTCGCTTTCACGATTGGTATGATGGCCTCTCTATCTTGAAACGGGTCTTTGCCGCCGAGGTCGAGTTCGATTGGCATTACTTCGTGCGCCTAGCTGGTAATTATGGCATAGAGCGTACCTTGGCCTTTATCTTCTTTGCACTGAGTGATCAAGGGCCACAAGCAGTACCAGACTGGGTTTTGCAGCAATTGCTAGCGACCAGTGAATCGGTGCCTGACGTTAGCCGCCATTAGCCAACGGGTATGAAATTGCTGATCTGATCGATCACATGTGAATAGTCCAGACTGAACGTTTATTTGCTATATTCGCCCTGAAGGATTTAGTTGGTGACATGCCGTTGGGGGCTTATCAGCACTGGCATCCTGTTGTGTACAGCCAGCTGGACGGTAGTTGCCGCCGAAGTTGACCCGCTGGTCATCAAACTACTGAGTTATGATCATGAAAAAAGGCAGGTGGTGCTGCATGCCGAAGGGCCCGTGACAGCAAAAGGGTTTTCGCTGCAAAATCCCGATCGTTGGGTAGTCGATATCCCGAACAGTGTGTATCGCGGCTTGCAACGGCGCTTGATTTCTGTTCCTGGCACCGGTATTCGCCAGGTGCGCATCGCTCAGTTCACTCCTTCAATGGTGCGAATAGTCTTCGATCTGGACACCATGGTTCAGATACCTCATTGGATCGAGACGGCAAAAATCGACAATCGGCCGGATTTCCGGTTAGTCTTCGATATTTCTAAAATAAATAGAGCGCCGAGCGCCGAACAAGCTTCCATTTCGCCTAGCAGGACACTGGCACGCTCAGCTGACGAGCCGCTGGCAAATTGGTTGGGGTGGTTCAAAGGATCGAATGCCAGTGCTGATTTCCATCATGATGAAGATCGGGGCCATTTTGAGTTAGAACCTACTCCTTTGCCGGTCTCGGGACTCACCTTACGGCGTGCTGGCAAGGGATGGATCATGCGCATCACGGCGGAACGTCCTATCGAATATCGCTTGCAGCGCTTTGGTCGGCGCGATCGGCTCTACTTGCACCTGATTGGCGGTGATGTGGCTTTGCCACGCGAATCGGTCTACGTCGATAATGGTTTGATCGTTCGCGTCCGGAAAGGTGAAATCAAAGATGGTTTGACGCCAGTGATCATCGAATTCGATAAACCGCTCCGTTACGAAGCGCATCTGGCAAGCGACGGGCAGTCCGTAGTACTGGGGCTTTCGCACCCCAAACCACGCCAGATCCCGGTATTTTATGACGATCGCATCACCATAGATGCCGGTCACGGTGGTAGCGATCCAGGAGCTATCAGTATGCGTGGCATCCAGGAAAAGGACATCACTTTGCAATTAGCAACCAGACTGCAGGAAATGCTGCAAAGCTCTGGCATGGATGTTCAGCTTACGCGTGCGCGTGATAGCGATCTACTGCTCAGTACACGCGTGGAGATGAACGACGAGTTCAAATCGCAAGTTTTCGTCAGTATTCATACCAATTCCGCACCCACTTCGGCCGTGCAAGGGATAGAAACCTATTACTTCACGCCACAAAGCCTGCACCTGGCACGCAGCGTACATCGGCGCTTGGTGACGCTACTGGGACGACCTGATCGGGGAATAAGAAAAAATAATTTCGTGGTAGTGAAATATACCCAAATTCCCGCATGTCTGGTGGAGCTGGGATATCTTTCCAATCCCCAGGAAGAGACACTTTTGGCCTCGGAGGAATACCAGCGCCGCGCTGCCGCTG
>JACQUT010000193.1 GCA_016267585.1 Cyanobacteria bacterium NC_groundwater_1444_Ag_S-0.65um_54_12 | reverse complement strand
TGCTGGGCCTGCTGACGCAGGCCGGATATGTACTGGTCAGCGATGAACGAGTAGCTGACGTCATTATCGTAAATACTTGCTCTTTCATTGCCGAAGCCACCAAGGAAAGCATACAGACCATACTGGAGTTGAGTAAGAACCGACAAGCTAAAGTGATTGTTACCGGCTGTCTGGCACAACGCCATCAGCAAGAACTCTTGGAAAGCATGCCGGAGATAGCGGCGGTTCTAGGCACCGGCGATTTTGAACATATCGTGGCGGTAGTGCAACGCGTAACAGCCGGTGAACGATGCAATGCCGTGAGCCGAATCATACCCGGCACTCCCCGGACATCAGTCGAATTACCGCGTCTCCTTACCGGTATCGGGCCTTCCGCTTACTTGAAAATATCCGAGGGATGCGATCATTCCTGCGCTTTTTGCATAATACCTCAACTGCGCGGCCATTATGTATCGCGAGAATTTGCTGCTATTTTGCGAGAAGCCCGTGTGATGGCTGAGGCTGGTGTAAAAGAGCTGGTTTTGATTGCCGAGGATACCACGCGTTACGGGCAGGACCGAACCGGTAAATTGCAACTCCCTGCCTTGCTAGAAGCGCTGGCGGAAGTACCGGGTATTGCCTGGATCAGAATTCTTTATGCTTATCCTAACTATCTAACAGATGAACTCTTACGAACTATCCATGACGTACCGCAAATAGTGCCCTATCTCGACGTGCCGCTGCAGCACACCCATCCTGCGATACTTCGCCTGATGCGACGGCCAAGGCACGAGCCGCCGGATGAGCTATTGGCACGCTTGCGAGCGTTGGTGCCAGATATGGTGATACGTACGACTTTTATTCTGGGATTTCCTGGCGAACAGGAGGAACATTTCGAGCACTTGCTGGATTTCGTCAATTCGCAACGCATCGATCACATAGGAACTCTGCCTTTTTCGCCGGAAGACGGCACGTTAGCCGCCAAACTCAAGCCGGTCGTACCAAAACGGGTACGCTCAAAGCGACGAAATGCCGTCATGCAAGCCCAACAAGCTGTCTCATTGGCGCTTCATCAAGAATTGATCGGCCATGTCATGCCTTTCATGGTCGAGGCAATTGACGCCAAGACCGGCCAGGCCCTGGGCCGTACCTGGCGCGATGCTCCGGAAATAGATGGCACTACTTTCGTTAGTTCTAACAACCCGCTAGAAGCCGGGGATACCTTACCGATTCGCATCGTGCGTGCGGAGCCTTACGATCTATACGGCGTGGCCATAGAGTGATGAGCGATGAACGTTCCGACTGCGCTGACACTGTTGCGGATTATTTTGATAATACCTTTGATACTGGCTTTCGAAGCAGGAACTATCGGAAGAGCCACGGGCAGCAATTTTTGGCATGGAGTAGCAATCCTGTCATTTTTATTGGCTGCTGGTACCGATTGGCTGGACGGCTATCTGGCACGCAAATGGCAACAAATCAGCTCGCTGGGGGCGCTGCTCGATCCTTTGGCTGACAAGATTCTGGTCGCGGCAGCCTTGATCAGCCTTTCCGCCGCGGCGATCATTCCAGCCTGGACGGTCATCGTGGTGCTGACACGCGAATTCTTGGTGAGCGGGTTGCGAATAATGATCGCGGAATCCGGCGGTGGGGTATTGCCAGCTAGTTGGTCCGGCAAAGCCAAGACTGCCTGCCAGTTGCTGGCTATCGGTCTATACCTTTGGCCAAGCGACACCTTGAGATACTGGGCACATGCCACATATGCCATCGCTATCATCCTGACGTTCATTTCCGGCATCAGCTATGCCAGGCAAGCGGTAGCCCTGCTAAAATCGTAAAGTTGCTAAGAAACTAGCTCGGTAGTTTCTAAAGAGACAGGAGTCAGCATGACGGCAATGACACCGGCAGTGGATAACCTAGTTCATATTCTTGATCACCCACTCGTGCACCATGCACTAGCAGAATTGCGCCACAAGGATACCAATGCCCAACGCTTTCGTCAGCGCGCTCGCGAGCTGGCAAAATTTCTTATTTTGGAAGCTACGCGTGATCTACAAACCGAGCCGATCACTGTCGAGACACCGCTTGGCCTGGCTGAAGGGAGGACTCTGCGCGATCGCCCCATAGTAATTGCGCCCATCTTGCGAGCGGGCCTCGCCATGGTAGAGCCAGCCATGGAACTACTACCGGAGGCAGAAGTTCGCCATATCGGACTCTATCGTAACGAGGCTACGCTGAATCCCGTCACCTATTATGTCAGGCTTCCCAATAGCTACCCCTCATCCACGCTAGTACTGGTAATTGACCCCATGTTGGCTACTGGCGGCTCTGCCGTAACCACCATCGACTTGTTCAAGGAGCGTGGGGTAGAGCGAATCAAATTCCTGTGCTTGATTGCCAGTCCCCAGGGTGTCCGGCAATTACGTCACAGCCATCCTGACGTGCCACTTTTTACGGTCACCATCGACGATCATCTCGACGAGCGTGGCTATATTGTGCCGGGCTTGGGCGATGCCGGCGATCGCACTTTCGGGATGTATGAAAGCTGAACTTCTCTCTATCGGCACGGAAATTCTCAACGGTCAGATTTGCGATACCAATGCGGTTTTCCTGGGTCAAGAGTTAGTACGAAACGGTATTGAACTGCAGCGCATTACCACGCTAGGCGACGACGTTGCAAAAGTAGCGGCAGCGCTGGAACAAGCTTGGCGTCAAGCAGACATGATCATATGCCTCGGCGGTCTGGGAGCTGCGCCGGACAACACCACTATTCTAGCCATCGCCCAATTCCTGGGCATTTCAGCATCAGAACCGATCCCTGACCCAGCAGGTACGACATGCGGGATAAGCATCGTGCGCGAAGGACGATGGCTGCTGGCTTTTCCTGATGCGCCGCACGAATTTCATTCTATGTGGCAAGACTGGGCAGTGCCGCGAATCGCGTCTCTGGCAACTACGGGAAGCGAATTCTTGCAACGGTTCGGTCATCACTATTTTGGCTGCGCTGACGATACCTTGCCAGGGGTAGTGGGCCGCCTGCTGCGCACTGCCAAAGCGACGCTGGCTACGGCAGAAAGTGCCACCGGCGGCCTGCTGGCCAGTCGGATCACCGATAGCGCGGGCAGCTCTGATTACTTTGCCGGTGGTATCGTCGCCTATACCGTGCCACAGAAGATCAAATTGCTGGGCGTCTCTGCCACACTGCTCGCCCAGTATGGCCACGTAAGCCGTGAAACGACCGAAGCGCTCGCCCGGCAGGTCAGACAGGTATTGCATACCGATTGGGGAATCGGCATCACTGGTTATGCCGGTGCTGCGCCAGGCGTGCCCGCGGAGCGGGTGGGAACCATGTACGTGGCAATTGCTGGGCCAGCGGACAGAGCCAGCTCGCAAGAATTTCACTTCGGATCGCACTCTCGCGAGCAAGTGAAATGGCTCGCTACCCAGCAGGCATTGAATCTTTTGCGCTGGCAGCTATTGGAATAGCGTTGCGGGAAGCTTGATTGAAGTTATTCCTATGACCGCCGCCGTATCTTGGTCGGGGTGCGGCTGGCGGCTGTTCCGCCCGCGCCCGACCTATGGATCGCGTGAGCGGCAAAGGCGGCTGCCGTCACGAGGATGTCAGCGCCTGCGATCCCGGACGCCTTTGCCGCAATCTCCCAGCAGTCTACTACTTTGGCGACGTCTTCCCGGATGGTCTCGGCAGTCTGCTGGTCCAAGCCGTAGAACTCGGCGGTCGACAGCACCGTTGCGAGATCAGGACGGTTATCGGATTCGTCTATGTTGAGGACATGGTCTTCCTTGTCGATGTTCGGGTTGACATCGAAAGCCGGCGCGAGTCGCCAGCCGCCCGAGCTGAGAATGAAGCCATGATTTCGCAGATGGTCGTCACGATTACCGACGCACACGTTGAAGACCACCCGTCGGAAGAGTTGAGCGAGGTCATCAGCGACGTGTCCGGGATCGCCGTTATTTCGCAAGAACTGTGCGAGCTCCAGGTAGCTCGTGCCTTCGCTCCGCTCTTTGCGCAGCAACGTCAGCGCAGAAGCGTAGAACCGCCGGCCGCGAGGCGACCTGTCGAAGCGGCGCACGCAAAAGGTGTGGTACGGATGGCTGAAACTGACAACGCGGGCCTCCGGCACTTCGACGCCGGCCTTTCGCGCGAGACCGTGCACGAGGAATTCCCAAGCGCCCACGTCGCGGTCGTCGTCCCGCGCGGGAAACTTCGCTATCCACAGCGAACCATCCCGCTCGGAGAAGTTAGCTTTGGGACGGGCGCCCCCCAGGGAAGCACCTGGCGAGACCAGAACCGTCAACCACCTGCGCAGCGCGTCGAGGTTGTCAATTTTTTTTGTCGTCAGCTCCAGTGCCACGCCAGCAAGCTCGCCCAGGCTCGTGACTGGCGGAGCAGCCAGTGCTTCTGACGCAATGTAAGTCTGGGTGCCCTCGTGCCGGAACCGGAGGGCGCCTTGTCGCGTGAGGTCTTGCACCCCGATGAGGAAGTCCCAGGCATAGAGCGTTCGAGCGGTGCGGTTTTCGTCCTTGGCGGCGAGGGCTTCGCGGCGCTTCATCAGCGTCTGGCCCCAGCGGTCAGGTGTTGAGTCCAGGAAAACGCCGAAGTTGCCAAGCTCCGGCTTCGGGAAGAAGGCGTGGTCACCTAGTGAGAGGTCGGGGTCCAGCGCGAACGCGCATGGTTGCGCGAGCCAGTCCCTGTCGTAATGAAAGCGAACCTGGCCCCTATCGTGCCCCAGTGTCCCGACTCGGCATACCGGGAGGAAGTCACAGTCGAGCCAGACTTCGAGCAGGGCACTCAACTCGATCCTCTCCTTTCAAGCGCGAGGTCCTGCAGCTTACGCCCGACCTTGTCATCGGCCGCCAGCTGCTTGATGTCGTTCTCAAGACCCAGCGTGGCCAGGATGCGAAGATACGTCCCCAAGGTGACGGACGGGTTTCCATGCTCGGCATTCGAAAGCGTCGTGCGTGAGATCCCGGCACGCTGCGCCACGGCGGTAGCCGATAGCTTGCGCCTGAGACGAGCGAGGCGAAGCCGCTCACCAAATTCGGCAAGGAGGCGCCGCTCGGAGGGGAAAGAGACGGGCGGTTTGCTCGGCATTGTTCACAATGATACGCTATTTGTTCACCATTATACGCAAATTTCCCAATTGCTGTCTATAATGATGAACAAAGGACGATTTTCGGCTGGAATGGCTATCAGAACAGATCGATCAGATCAAGGCCCTAATCCGTTTGCGCGCAAAAGAACTTACAGATGGGGCCCGATCCGTGATTCATATCGGGATGAGAGGATTTGAACCTCCGGCCTCACGGTCCCGAACCGCGCGCTCTGCCAAGCTGAGCTACATCCCGTAGCTAAAATGTTAACTTTTACCTCAATTAAAGTAAAGAGTGCCAAAAAGCTCCGAGTGGGATTTATTACTGGTAAACTTCTGCTATGAGTGATGAACAAGGCCTTATCATCAGTGGCAAGCCAGAACATTTAGAATTGGTGTTGGCGACCGCTAGCTCTCCAACACCTGCAGGAGATGCCAATTTAGCTGAGGCCATAGCTGCTGATGCCGAATTTGACCAGCTGCTGGTGGTAGTACGAGAACCATTGACCAAATTGGCCGTGTTGGTGCATCGCATCAGGGATCGTGCCTTGTATCGCTTGTTGAATTTCGACACGTTTGAAGCCTATATCAGCAGCAAACAAATTCAACTTAGCCGCTCTTTCATTTTTCAATTGGCTAAAGTCGGAAAAATGCTGGATACGGTAGGAATCGATCCTATCGCGTTGCCGGAAGAAAGTCTCGAGATTACCTAGCTGGTGCAAATAGCGCGACTCCCGGATACCTCCGAGCAACGTCAGGTAGTTGAAACTGGTATGTTTCAGGTCGGTGAAAGCAATCGACCACTGCGCGAGATCCCGGTGCGTGAGCTAACGGAGCATATCAATGACAGGTTGGGCTTGGCGTCGCGGCAGCGCAGCAATGTCCGCACACTTTCTGAAACCTATGATGAAGCTATTCCTTGGCATGATGATAATGATGACCTAGTAGCTGCTACCAGGCAGGAATCAGCTATGGTCCAGCAGGTAGTTCGTCAGTTACCGTGCAGTGTAGCAAATGATTCGTCAGATTGGCGACAACTCGTGGCAATACTCGGCGCAGCAATTCGACCGCTGTCAGGAAATGAGCGGGACGAAGCCCTGAATGCTCTTTCTGGCTTGTATCAGGAGCTGGTTGGTTTCTAAAGTTCCGTGAGTAGTTGCTTGGCTCATGGCATAATTTGGAGGGTAATTCATGCGAATAGCGGTCGGCAGTGATCATGCGGGTTTCTTTTTGAAGGAAGTATTAGAAGCTTTTCTCGAGCAAGAAGGACATGGCGTAGTCGACATGGGTTGTGACTCTCCCGATCCCATTGACTATCCACTTATCGGGCGGCCGGTAGCCGAGGCAGTGGCACGTGGTGAAGTAAATAGCGCAATTTTGATTTGTGGCTCAGGTATTGGTATGAGCATGCTAGCCAACAAGGTCAAGGGCGTGAGAGCTGCCTTGGTAAATGAACCATTTTCGGCACGCCTGGCCCGGGAGCATAACGATGCTAACGTACTTTGCCTGGGAGCACGCATGTTAGGTGAAGACTTGGCTTGTGAATGCACCAAGGTTTTCTTGCAGACCGAGTTTGGAGGTGGCCGGCATAGCAAGCGGCTCGAGCTGCTGCAGGAGCTTGATGTCGGACGCGGCACGGCTGATACGTTTCCTTAAACAGCTGCTCATCGCCCTCTTAACCTGAGCGAAATTGCCAAGCGAACTCTCTTGATCTGCTGCGGTATTTCGTTTGCCAAAGTTCTAGGATGAGAAGCAACGACGACCTGAAAAGGCTGCAATATGAGGTTTTACGTTGCCCTGGTACTTGGAATGCTGGAACTTGGTAATGGTATAGCCAATGCTACAGTAACTTCTTATCTTATCGTACCTATGGTTGGTGACACTCTGCGCTATGTGCTTTCTAACGGAAATCGGGCAGATCTGGAGGTAATTAGCCTGAAGCAGCATAATGACCAGCTGATAGCTACTATCCGACAAACCTGTCTTGCCAGCAATGGGGACATCACGAATCAGGGAACCTTCGACGTTATACGAACAGAAGACGCGCTAGCTCTAGATATTCCCGGCGCAGGCGATAATGCCAGGTTAACGCCCTTGGTCTACTTTTTTGCTCCGGCCAGGTTAAACGATAGCTGGTTAGCCCAGCAAGGTTTTTTTCTGGACACCCATGGTTTGGCCATTCGTTACCGGATCATGGCGCGTCTAGATGCTGTTGAGACCGTTACTGCACCAGCAGGAACGTTTAGCGGCTGCCATCGGATCTCTTATACTTCTACGCTAGACGAAGGAAAAGCTACTAATCGAGTAGTTAATTTGACGGTCTGGTTCAAGCCCGAGCTAGGTATCGTGCGAACTTATTCCGAGCTAGGCGGTAGCTCGAAAGTTACGGAGTTGATTGATTTCAAAGTATCAAAC
>JACQUT010000199.1 GCA_016267585.1 Cyanobacteria bacterium NC_groundwater_1444_Ag_S-0.65um_54_12 | reverse complement strand
GTCGGCGCAGCCGGTGGGGAACTCAATTGTCACCCCCCCCAAGCGAATTAAAAGCCAGTTAATCGCTTTGACCATCGAATTGTAATCGCGGGGCGGCATCTTGGTAGCAAGCACAGTTTCATTGGCGTTTTTTAATGAAAGGATGAGTCCCCGTGACAAGGTTTCGTGAATTGATAGCTCAAGAAGATGGGCAAGCATTGACCGAGTACGGCCTGATTCTAGGTCTCATAGCAGTGGTCTGTGTTGGTGCTCTGACCTTGATGGGCACTAATGTTAATAACATGTTAAAATCTATCGCATCTACCCTGGGTAACACCGGTTCTGGCGGCAATGCCAACCCTTAGACTTGGACCGATTATCATGCGGTTATTCAATAGCCACGATGCGGTACGACGCGCTACGGTAATCGGTATCGTTCAGGGGTATAGGAAGCGGGCTAGTTAGATGCCAATTTCACCCATGCGTCGTTCCCGGCGTTATCGACCGTTTGGTCGCGGACAAGCCTTACTGGAAACCGCACTCTCCATCCCGATGTTGCTGGCACTGGTATGGGGCGTGCTAGGTTTCGGACGGCTTTATGCCGCTCAGCTCGCTATCCTGAATGCTAGTCGTGAGGGCGCTCGTTTGGGTGCCCTCGGCCAGAGTGCCTCACGGATCGAGCAAACGGTACTGGAAAATCTGGCAGACATGAATCTTGCCCTGATCTCGCAAGTTGCTGTGCATGGAGCGGGTGGCAAGACCGGTGAGCAAGTGCAAGTTCTAATCACTACTCCAATCGCTAATCCAGTAGCCATGCCAGGTTTGCCCGAGAGAGTTTCGCTATTGGCTACCTGCACGATGAGGATCGAGTGATGCTCGCCCGCTGGTCGCGTCTGCTCTGGGCCATGGCAATAGGCCTGGGAACTTCGATCAGCTTTCTCTTTTTCTTGGATCGCCGCCAAGAGCGTGGCGGTGCCACTGCCGAACCATTGGTGCCAGTATTGCTAGTGAGAGAGTATGTACCTGCGGGAAGCCGGCTGCTTGCCAGTCAATTCATGCTAGCAAAGCGGCCGACTGCTTATGTGCCTGCTGGTGCATTGAGTGAGCTGGCCAGTGCTACTGGCCGCATTGCTAGCAGTGATTTGCTGGCAGGTGAATTGCTGCTGGCAGGTCGACTCTATCCGCCAGATCATGACGTTGCCAAGGCATCGTTGCCAGTGCCACCTGGTAAACGAGCCGTGACGGTGGCGGTAGACGAGGTGATAGGCGTGGCTGGCTTCGTGATGCCCGGTTCGCTGGTCGATGTGCTAGGGACGATGGATATCGCTGGACAAGCCACCACGCAGTTGCTTTTGCAAAAGATCCAGGTGCTGGCGATCGCCCAAGACGCCAAGAAGAAAGAAGATCCGGAGGCCAAAGTAGTGACGAGTGCCACGCTAGCCGTCACGCCTCGCCAAGCACAAATACTGATCCTCGCTGCCGATCGCGGCAAAATCCGGCTTGCCATGCGCGGAGCCGATGAGAGCGCTGCGGTAAACCTCTCCCCCATCACGCCAGCCATGTTACTAGGTCGTTCGACCAGCTCGACACCACGTGCTGTCAACCGTATGCCCACCCGCATCATGACCAGGGTTGGCGTGTCACCGGTAACTATCAAGCCGTCGGCGATCCATCCCACACCTTTTGCCATGTTGCTAATCCGTGGCACCGCTGCCGAATGGATCCAGCGCGATGATCACTAGAACGGGAATCGAAAGCTGCCAAAGCGAAAATGCGAGTTGCGATTGTCATTTACCTTTTTGCCGTCAACCTGCTTGGTGTCATTCCGGCTGGTGGAGCTCCGGCAAAGGAATTGGCGGCCCCACTGACAAGCTTGGCGGTAACTGGTCAGGCGGCTGGCACCTTCACTGGCTCTGCTACTGCAGCTATAGCAGCAGACCCCCGGAAGCATCCAGCTCGAATCGTCGGGAATGCTTCACCATCTTCTGATTTGTCACTCTTTGCCCCCGGTACCAGAGTTTCGGCAGACGAAACTATCTTGCTGGACGTTGGCAAGTCGCTGGTGCTTAACTTGCCAACCGATATAACCAGAGTTTCAATAGCCGAACCTGCTATTGCCGATGTCGCTCTGCTTTCGCGCCGTGAAGTATTAGTGAACGGCAAACACCCCGGTACTACTAGTTTTATCGTCTGGACGCAAAATACCTGCAAGCCTTATGACATTTCAGTACAGCTAGATACCAGGTTATTGAAGAAAACTATCGTGGCGGCGACCGGAGCACGTGAGCTAAAGGCGGAGTACTTCAACGATGCCATTGTCTTATCCGGCCAAGTCGCCAAACCGTCGCAGATCGAAATGGCTGGCAAGATTGCCGGTAGCTTTGCTGCCAAGATAGTCAATCTGCTCAAATCAGACACTACTCCGCAAGTCGAAGTAGCAGTACATGTAATCGAGGCATTGCGCAGTTCCGGGCATGATCTGGGGATCAAATTCGGCAGTGTCCATACCACGCCTAATGGTGAAACGCAATTCAATCCTGATCTGCTCACCTTTGGGGAGACGGCTGGCCCACCGTATGGTGGCAGCAATCTCCTTACCTTTGGACAGCTCGATCGCATAGCCGTTCAGCTCAAGCTACTGGTATCGAGCGGTAGAGCGCGCGTTCTGGCCGATCCGAAATTAGTGGCCGTTTCTGGCGGTAAGGCAACCTTCTTGGTGGGCGGTGAAGTACCGGTACCGGAAGCACAGCAGTATGGCAACGTGACCATAGCTTGGCGGGAGTATGGAGTAAGACTGGCAGTCGAGCCGCGTGTGCTAGAAGACGGACGCGTGGACTTGAAAGTAGAACCGGAAGTTTCCACGCTGGATTTTGCCAACGGTGTGCGAATAGGTCAGCTTC
>JACQUT010000192.1 GCA_016267585.1 Cyanobacteria bacterium NC_groundwater_1444_Ag_S-0.65um_54_12 | reverse complement strand
GTTCTGGTGGACTCTGCCGATTTTTGCCGGCGGTACGGCCTTTATCGTATCCTGGTTTGCCAAGACCACCCTAGGCAAGGCTATCTGGGACCGGATCGAATTTAGACTGCCCCTTTTGGGCAAACTCAATTATAAGGTAACAATATCGCGTATCCTTTACAATTTGGCGCTTTTCCTCAAATGCGGCGTGCCGATTACCACTACGCTCGAAGCGGTGCGCGAAGCGACCCGAAATTTTTTGGTTGCCGCCAAGATTGAAGAGATTCGCCTGGGTATAGTGCAGGGTTCTCGACTGGCCAGTCTTTTCGAGGTATCTGGCCTCTTCCCCTCCTTCGTCAATCATTTGCTGGTAGCCGGGGAAGAAGCTGGCGCCATGGATGAACTGCTGATGAAAGGTGCAAAGTATGTCGATCAGGAGATCGAGGCTCAGATCAAGGCGCTCACCAGTGCCATCGAACCGCTGATGACCGTCTTGATTTCGGGCATAGTAATTTTTATCTTGGGTAGCCTGTATTGGCCGTTGATCAGCTTGATGAGCACTACGGGCAAGGCAGCGGGTGGTTGAGCAGATGTCACGAGAGCGCATGCCAGGCCGCCCTGGCAGCAGTCCGGTTCGGTCAGCGACCATGTCCGTTTCCGATACCGCTACCGTGTCCGGTTCGGATTCGGCCAGCAGTCGTCGGTCGTCGGTCGTCGGTACCAGGGGTCAGCGGTTAGCTGGGTTGACCCTGCTCGAAATTACCCTGGCGATCGTTATCAGCATCTTGATCTTGACGGCCTCGGTGGTAGCCGTCAAGCAATATCGTACGCAATCACGTATCCAACAAGCCAAGATCAACCTGGCAACCATTCGGCAGAATATCGCCATGTGGAAATATCGTTGCGGCACTTATCCACCGCTAGGCGATGCCAACGGGGTCACTACCTTGGCGGTAGCGGCGAACCCAGCGGATACTACTTTGACGGTAGCTTCAGCCAATGGTCTGTGTCGGGGACAGGGTTTGCGCCTGGTATCGGGAGCTAACCGCCTGGATGTGCAGATTTCCGAGATCAATGGTAATGTCTTGACGCTGCAAAATCCCACTCCGCTGGGGGGGGCTCTGGTTTGGGCGATCGGCACTAATATCCAAACCGGCATTGGCAGCAACCTGCTCGATCTGGCTGGGCCCGGCGTTACTCTGCTCAAGTTCCTGGAGGTGCCAGAACCGCCTGGTGCACCGATAGTGGGGCATGGGCTGGGCGATCCGCAGCTGGGCTACTTGAAGGTGCGAGACAGTGCGGCGGCCGATGTGCCATGCTGGACACCGGGTGATACTCGTGCCGGTTGTAATGGTTTTTCGGCTGATCGTCTGGGCTATCAAGTCGTTCCGGCGCGAGCCGCGACGGATGTGTGGGGAGGCCTGGCTTACAATCCGGATCCCAATCTGCGTCGCGGTGGTCTGGCGCCAGGGCAGATCGAATACATTTTGCCGGATCCCGCCTCTGAACCAGCGCCCGAGTTAGGCTATTTCCCCGGGGATCCGCCGGCTAACTGGGGTAAGTAGCCGATGGCTAAAAAGCGCGAGTTTGTAGGCCTTTATGTTTCGGATCGCCGCATCGATGCCGCTTACTTTGAAGCGGAAGAGGAAGAAAAACCGGTATTAACGGCGCAAGCAACGGTTGAAGTCCCGCCAGGTGTCCTGGACACCAACGGCGATATCACCGAAACGGGGCAGTTTGCCAGCCTTTTGAAAGAGCTCTGGGCAGAGGGCGGATTCAAGGTATGGAAGGCAGTAATAGCGCTTACCTCCAAAAAAGCGCTAGTTCGGCAAATTCGGCTACCACATATGCCCATGTCGGCACTGCAGCAAACAACGCTTTCGGAAGCCGAGCAGTTCGCACTTTTCCGCAAAGAAGAACCGTTGGTCGACTTCTTCATTTCGGATCCGGAAGGTGAATTCATAACGCTTTGCTTTGGCGCCATTTCGGCAGAAGTCGTAAAACAATATAATGCGGTCTGCAAGCTAGCCGGGATCAAGCTTTTATCGGTAGAGCTCGTACAATTGTCTGGTCAACGCGGCATTGCCTATTGGTGTCCCTTCAATGACAGCTACTGGACCGGCGTCATGGTGTTGCAGCAGCGGCTGATAGTGTCTTTTTGGCAAGGCGGCAGCTTGAGGAATATTCGTGAGATCCAGCTTCCGGAACGCGAGCATATTTCTATGGACCTGCTGGCACAAAATTATATTTTCGAGATTTCTCGGACCGCCACCGGCGATGGCGAGCTAGAGGATCCGCATCTCATGATAGCTTGCGACGATCTAGCGGATGCCGCGGAGCTAGTGGGCCATGTCCAGGATATGTTTGGTTTGCCAGTCAAAATAGCTGCCGATGAGCAAGCAATGCTAGCCGATGTCGCAGCGGAAGAAGATGAAGAGGCTGTCGAACCAATTCGTGTTTCTTATATTGCAGTTGGTGCAGCACTTTGGAATGGCAAGACTATAGTTCCTTCTTTCAATCTGACCAAATTCGCCGGGAAAAAAGCCATTGCCAGCCCGATAAAGCTGGAACATTTGCAGCTCCTCTTGAAGAATGTACCGGTACTGCCTCTGGCAGGCGTATTGATAGCTTTGCTGTTTTCCATCGGTCTCATGCTGAGCTGGAGTGCCATGCGCCAGCAAACCATTGCTAAATTGAGCCAAGAAGTCACCCGGATCCGAAATGAACTGAATACTCAACAGGCTCGCCAAGATAAGCTGAAGCCCGAGGAAGCTATTCTGAAGCACTGGGTTCCGCAAAGCCGAGAGGATGGTTTCGCCAAAGAATTCGTCGGTAAGGTTCGCGAGATCATACCTGCAGATGCCTGGCTTTCCAAGATCGAATACCTGGCTGGCTCAAGCTTCAAGTTGGTAGGAGCAGCCATGAACCAAATGTCGTGCCTCTATTTTGCAGATGAGATCGGCAATTTAGCTGACATCAGCGGTGTGAAAATCTCGCAGATCGAGAGAAAGGGGCCATTCTACACCTTCGAAATACAGGCTTTGCTGGCGAAAGGAGCCAAGGTGCCATGAACCCGCTAAGTGTGAAAGTATTAGTGATAGGCGGCATGGTTTGGCTTCTTGCCTCAATAGCTAGCTTTACTCTGTTAGTGCTGCCTGTAGAAAACCAGATCGCACAGTTGCAAGGACAGATCAAAAACGCCAAAAGCGAACGCTGGCATGCCGAAGAAACCCTGAGAACTTTGGAAAAAAATAATCAATCCCTTGCACAGCAACTTTCTCAAGTAGCACCTTTCGATTTGCGACATGAAGACGATCCAGAGAGCCTGCTC
>JACQUT010000187.1 GCA_016267585.1 Cyanobacteria bacterium NC_groundwater_1444_Ag_S-0.65um_54_12 | reverse complement strand
TTACAAGATCGATGCGTCACCTTCTTTGCAGCTGAATTACCAGTCGGAAAACATACTTTGCGTTACGCATTGCTACCGTTTTTACCTGGCAAATTCACAGCCCTGCCACCACAAGTGGCAAACCTTTATTCGCCAGAGTTATGGGCACGCGGGCAGGCAGATCAGCTGCAATTCACCGAGCCATGACAAAGTCGGTACCGGCACCTTCGAGTCAATGATGATGCGTTTGTAAATCGATCTTTCGCCAATCGCCATGAATGACCGCCTGGCGAATTTTTTCGGCAGCTAGCCCTTTCTTGGCAAGTTCAGCTGCGAGAAAAGCCTCTTGCATGCATACGGTGCAATCGGCGCCATGGTGATCTGCGAAACAAGATAGCAGGCTACGATGACCTATCCGATCGCAGTAACAATAACAAGGTAACTGAGCTAGCAAGCGGGAGTGCTTCTTGGCTATGGCATAAGCTGCCTGTTGTGAATGATCGGGCAAAGTAGCAGGATCTAGCACTTTCGGCAGTGTTCGCGGTAAACCTTTCTTGGCATCGTAATGAGCAGGTACCCGCTCAGCATTTGGTGCCTTTTCGCTCATACTCCAAGCTGGTAAAGCAATCATTACCGCCATTGCCAGCAGAATTGACTTTCCGATTGCATGCAACACCATTTTCCTCAACCTCCAGCGCCACGACCCAGTGCATTATAGTTCATGTCTGCTAGAAATTTACCACACTCCGGGCGGCTAGCACGCAAATTGACGGTCAACCTGCTTGGAGCGATACTTTAAACCTTCATATCATAAAGAGAGAAGGTGCTCGCCTATGGACCTTTCTAAAATTCGCAATCTCGTGTTGCTGGGTGCCGGAGCAGCTGGCAAGACTACCCTGATTGAGTCTCTCCTCTTTGCCATGGGAGCGACTACTGCCAAGGGCTCAGTAGAACAAGGCAATACGGTTACCGATTTCGATGAAGAAGAAATCAGACGACAGCAATCAATATCTACTGCTTGGGCTAGCGCCGCTTATCAAGGTTTCGAAGTTAATCTAATAGATACGCCAGGTTATAGCGATTTTCAGATCGATATGCGCTACGGATTGCTGGCAGGCGATGCGGTATTGCAGGTGATCGACGCCACTCGCGGTGTCGACGCGACATCGCGCAAACTGTACGCCTTGGCTCGGGAGCGGGGTTTACCGGTTATCATCTTCGTGAACAAATTAGAGTCCGAGAAAGCCAACGATTACGAAGAAATCCTCAAAGCGATCAAAGAGAATCTTTCGGTACATGCAGCACCGTTCGCTTATCCTGATGGCATTGGCCTATCCTACAAAGGCGTAATTGATTTGATCAAGCCGCAAGAGGTGCCAGCTGAATTGAAAGAGCGCGTTGCCAAGGCTCATACCGCTTTGGTCGAATCGGTAGCGGAACTGGATGAAGCCTTGATGAATAAATACTTTGAGGATGGAACCCTTTCAGCCGAGGACATGGCAGTTAATTTGCGCAAAGGGGTAGCCTCGAGCAGTATAATACCGGTTTTTTGTGGTTCCGCTAAAGATGGTGGCGGTGTAACAGAGCTTTTGGGTAGCCTGCTGGCTTATTCGCCTGCGCCGCTAGATCGCGGAGGCTTGCTAGCCAAGGATTTGGATTCCGATTCTCGAATAGAGTTCGTGGCAGACCACGGCAAGCCCTTTGCAGCTATTGTCTTCAAGACCATTGCTGATCCGTTTGTAGGAAAAATCTCGATTTTCCGGGTTATTTCCGGAGAGCTCAAGCAAGATGATCAGGTTCGCAATAGCCAGCGCAACGCTACTGAACGAGTAGGACGCCTCTTCAAGATGCTGGGCAAAAAGCAGAACCCGGCAGAGCGCATGGTGGCGGGTCAAATAGGTGCCGTGGCAAAGCTGAAAGAAACTCTCACCGGAGATACTTTGGTGGCGGGATCGCGTAATCTGGCTTTTGAGCTACCGCCTATGCCCATGCCGATATTTTCCATCGCTATCGCACCCAAAGCCAAGGGTGAAGAGACCAAGTTAGCAGAAGCCTTACGTCGTATAGAAGAAGAAGATCCCAGTCTTTCGCACAGTGCGGAAGCAGCCACTCACCGCACGGTACTGCAGGGAGTGGGGCAGAATCATCTGGACGTTACCATAGAACGATTAAGATCACGTTTTCATCTAGATGTAGCAGCCTTCGAGCCTAAAATACCTTATCGTGAAACCGTGACCACCCATGCTGAAGGACAAGGGCGCCATAAAAAACAAACCGGTGGCCGTGGTCAGTTTGGTGATTGTTGGCTAAAGATCGATCCCTTGCCACGCGGTACCGGGTTCAAGTTTGTCGATGAAATCAAAGGGGGAGTAATACCCAACCAGTACATTCCGGCAGTAGAAAAAGGGGTGCGAGAGATCCTGGAGGAAGGTATTCTGGCAGGTTACCTGATAGTGGATGTGCAAGTAACGGTCTTTTTCGGGTCTTACCATACGGTAGATTCATCAGAAATGGCGTTCAAAATTGCTGCCCACCTGGCCATGAAAAAGATCTTCCCAGAGGCCAAACCGCTCTTGCTAGAACCGATTTTGAGCGTCATTATCACTGTGCCAGATGAGTCGGTGGGCGATACCATGTCGGATCTAAATACCAGACGTGCTCAAGTAGAAGGGATGGATGGTGGTACGGTTCGTTGTAAAATGCCCATGGCCGAGCTAGCTGGCTTTTTACAGTCCCTCAAATCATATACCAAAGGGCAGGGTACGGCGGAAGCCGCTTTTAGCCATTACCAAGAAGTGCCCGGAAATTTACAGCAAAAGATCATTGAAGAAGCTCGAAAAGAAAGAGAAGCCGAACTAGCTGCCAAATAGCATTCATTAATAGCGGCATGCAATTGACTTCCCGCACAGCGGGGATCCTCTGGAGAGTGGGTGAAGCCAATTGATGCCGCTATTAATAAGCGGTGCGAATCCTCCGGCGCGTCCGGCGTTCTAAACTGTCAACGTGCGGACAAGTGACGTGGCCAAATGGCGACGATGGCGAGTTTCTACGCGTTCTTTGAGATTCTTGCCTGCTGTCCAGACAGCGGCTCTTTTTGCTGGAATCTTCAGCACAGCGCCAGTACGCGGGTTGCGACCTTCTCGAGCGGCACGCTCGCGAACTGAAAACGAGCCGAAGCCTACCAAAGTCACTTTCTGACCGCGCATCAGCGCACGGGAAATGACATCGAGTGTAGCATTCAGACATGTTGCTGCATCTTTTTGCGATACTTTTGCCCGAGCGCTAATAGATTTGACGAGTTCTTCCTTGTTCATGTCTGCTCCTTTCAAAGGCACTGTCCCTGTGAAGAAACTTAATTAAGTTATTATGCACATTACAATACTATTGCCTGCTAAGTCAACCCTTATCTCCAGTCAATTACCAACGATTACATCAGTCACGTGCTACCATGGGGTAAGAAAGGAGGGGAACTGCTATCTCTGGACATTCCAAGTGGGCACAGATCAAGCGAACCAAGGCCAAGGTCGATGCAGCGCGCGGGGTGATATTCACGCGAATGTCACGCGAGATCATCGTAGCTGCTCGGCTGGGAGGCCCTGAACCAGCTGCTAATTTTCGACTGCGTACCGCTATTGAGGCTGCGCGCAAGGCTGGTGTGCCAAATGACAACATCAAGCGTGCGATTGCCAAAGGCAGTGGTTTGGAGAGCGGTGAGGTGCTCGAGGAGCTTGTTTATGAAGGCTATGGGCCAGCTGGCGTGGCTATTTTGATACGCGCTTATACCGACAATCGGAATCGCACGGCAGCTGATCTGCGAGCTGCTTTTGGCCGACACGGCGGTAATTTGGGTGAATCTGGTTGTGTAAGTTTCCTCTTTCAGGAGTCAGGACAAATAATCCTTGATAATTCTGTCGGCGATCTTACCGAGGAAGCAGTCCTGGAAGCGGTGCTGGAAGCAGGGGCGCAAGACGTCAGGGCAAACGGTGATACCTTCGAGATAATCTGTGAGCCAACCCTCCTGGAAGTCACGCAAAACAAACTAGTAGCTGTGAACTTCAAGATAGAGTCTGCTGGGCTGGCTGATATCCCTATCGTGATGGTCACAGTAGAGGAAATAGAAACTGCCAAGAAATTGCTGCGTCTGATCGATCGAATTGATGAGCTACCTGATGTGCAAAAAGTGGCAACTAACTTCGACATATCAGATGATGTCATAACTGAGCTAGAAATGACCTTTACCACCTGAGGATCTTCAGGCCTTTCGCACGCCCGGGGATTTTCAGTAGACTGTCAAGGAACTCTAAAAAAATGGGGGAATCTGGCAGCAGCCCCTACGGAAACACTGCGTCCGTCTGGTGTTGCTACCAGCGGGCGAACTCGCCAGCCGTATATCCATCCCGATTGCAGTGCCGGCCATTCTTGCGGAGCTATGGTCAGTGCAACCAAGGTTGAGAGTGGTGGAGTATTGAGCAAAGTGGGCCAACTGGGCCGGGTGGCGTAAGCCAACGATTGTTCGGTAGTTATTGCAACAATCTGACCTTGATAGTTAGGTGGTTGAGATAGTACTGCCGGACCAATATCCACCAGATAGCCCAAGCGATTCACGGTATCGCGCCAGCTAAACCATAGGGGGCTCAAGGCTAAAGGAGCCTGCCGCCCTAATCGCTGGAAAATAACAAAAGGCGATGCTCCCGGCCCGGTAGGTACCCAATCGCAATCTGGGCTACCATTACCCTGCCCGCCGCCACTACCACTGCCCGGACCAAGCGGTCCACCGAACGTAGCGCTACCGGGGCCAAATGAGCCGGGAAACGCATCACTGGCGGGGCCGACCGGTCCAGCAATAGTACCACTATCAGGATCAATTGGTCCGGCAAAATCGCCATTCATTCCGCCGCCTGCCGATCCACCTGCTGCCGTCCGGCAACCCGGTGGTTCTACTGGTTGAAATGTTCCCTGAAAGCGTGACGTTCCTATCCTTACCTCGTAGGTCAGGGAATTTGTGACATCCGGTCCATTCAAGGTATCTATGAAGGAATTCCCTTGCACCGTAAACAGCGCAGTCTTCCCGGAGCCGTAGCGCGAGAT
>JACQUT010000194.1 GCA_016267585.1 Cyanobacteria bacterium NC_groundwater_1444_Ag_S-0.65um_54_12 | reverse complement strand
TTGGCGCAAACTCTCCCAACTTATGACCTATCATATTTTCCGTTATGTATATGGGTACATGTTTTCGCCCGTTATAAACAGCGATTGTGTGCCCTATCATCTGCGGCATAACCG
Organism: Cyanobacteria bacterium NC_groundwater_1444_Ag_S-0.65um_54_12; assembly: GCA_016267585.1. Lineage (GTDB taxonomy): Bacteria > Cyanobacteriota > Sericytochromatia > S15B-MN24 > VGJW01 > JACQUT01. Next base: position 11,539 of record JACQUT010000194.1, on the reverse strand, counting down.
TACTAGCACGCGACCAAGTCTTTACTACTCGCTTATCTTTACTTTGATTCATCTGCTCAACCCTCTTGAGCAGCTTATCTTCGACGAAAGGTCCTTTTTTCAGGCTGCGTGACATGCGTTACTTCCCTCTTGTCTTCACGATGAATTTGTCACTAGGCCTACGGCCACGCCGAGTCTTGTAACCCATCGCTGGCTTGCCCCATGGCGTTTGAGGCTTTCCTCCGATAGGACTCTTCCCCTCACCACCACCATGTGGGTGATCACACGCATTCATTACAACTCCTCGATTATGTGGCCTCCGCCCTAGCCACCGACTCCGCCCGGCCTTGCCAATCGAAATATTTTTGGCATCGAGGTTTCCGACTTGGCCAATCGTAGCTCTACACTCCTGATTAACCAACCTGACTTCGCCAGAGGGCATCTTTATATGCACATAATTACCCTCTTTCGCCATTATCTGGCAACCTGCACCAGCAGCTCTAGCGAGCTGTCCACCTTTTCCTCGCTGGAGCTCGATATTATGCACCTGCGTTCCTAAAGGAATCGACTTGAGCGGAAGCGCATTGCCCAGCCTGGGTTCGGCTTCCGGCCCAGAATATAACAATTGCCCGATTGCCAAGCCTAGCGGCGCGATAATATAACGCTTCTCTCCATCCGCATAGTGCAATAAAGCTATACGAGCATTCCGATTCGGATCGTACTCTATGCTCACTACCCGGGCTGGGATTCCATCTTTGTCTCGCTTGAAATCGATGACGCGATAGATCCTTTTATGCCCTCCACCCCTGAAGCGCGCGGTGATCTTACCCTGACTATTGCGCCCTGCCCTCTCGGGTAGTTTTTTGAGCAATGACTTTTCAGGTTCACTTCGAGTAATTTCCTCAAACGAAGAAACCGCCATTCCACGCACTCCTGGCGTGGTCGGATTCAGTTTTTTAAGTCCCATTGCTCTGCCCCTCCCTAGCTCTGACCATAAAGTTCGATTTGATAGCCAGCAGCTAGAGTCACAAATGCTTTCTTGGTATCAGGAGCCCGGCCACGACGAGCGGTCTTTACCGATACACGCCTAGCATGTCCACGCACTATTGCCGTATTTACACTCTTGACCTTGACCTTGAAAAGCAGCTCGACCGCATGTTTGATCTCTATCTTGTTAGCAGTTCGATCAACTTCGAAGCAATATGTTCCCTGCTCTCCCAGTTGAGTATTTTTTTCGGTGATTAATGGTCGACGAATAATGGCATATAGATCGTTCATGAGGCAAAAACCTCCTCGATTCTAGCGAGAGCCGCCTTGGTGATCACTAGCTTATCGTAACCCATGATGTCTTTGACATTCAGATTGCCAGCTATTATCAGCTTGACTCCCTGCAAGTTACGCGAAGATTTCTCTAACAGCTCATCCGGCTCATTGATTATCAAAAGAACCTTGCCCACTGCTCCGATTTTGTTCAGTATTTCCTTAACTTTTTTTGTTCGAGGCCTTTCAAATTCCCAGCTAGCGATAGCAATTACATCTTCACGTCTAGCCGCCAGCGCACTTCGCAATGCTAACCGGCGAATCTTTCTAGGCAATTCCTTGGAATAATCTCGCGGCTTTGGTCCAAAAATAACTCCCCCGTGCCGCCACAGCGGACTCCTGATACTCCCTTGACGAGCCCGTCCGGTTCCTTTTTGACGCCAAGGCTTCTTGCCGCCTCCCGCTACTTCGGCTCGCGTAAGAGTACTATGTGTTCCAGGACGCCACCCGGGCAATTGCCTTATTAATGCCCTATGCATTTCATGTTCATTAGGAACAATGCCAAAAATACCATCGGCCAACCCTAGGTCAGAGATCCGATCGCCACTCCCATCAAAAAGCGCTACCTGGTAGGACATATGGGTTACCTCCCAACCTTTTTCGCGGGCCGAACCATCACGAGAGATCCTTCTACTCCAGGAATCGCTCCCTTGATCAAGAGAACATTCCGATCTAGATCTACTCTGACGATCTCCAGCTTTCTTACCGTAACCCTCTCATCGCCCATCTTACCGGGCATCTTCGCCCCCTTGTAAACTCTCGAAGGGGTCGTGCCTGCCCCGATAGATCCCGGATGCCGATGAAACTTGGAACCATGCGCCATCGGCCCTCTCCCAGCATGCCAGCGACGCTGCATTCCCTGCGTGCCCTTGCCAATACTGCTTCCCACCACGTCGACAATCTGTCCAGGGCTAAACATATCTACTCTTAATTCTTGCCCGACCGCAAAATTAGCGACGTCCTCGAGGCGAAATTCCCGCAGATGACGCAACAATTTTCCAGCTAGACGCAGATGACCGCGCTCGCCCTTGGTAAGCGCCTTAGGCTTTACATTGCCGTAGCCTAACTGCACCGCCGTGTACCCATCTACCTCTTGCGTCTTTATCTGAGTTACAACACAAGGCCCTGCTGCTACCACAGTTACCGGTACACAGCAATCTTTTTCATCGAAAATTTGAGTCATTCCTAACTTCTGGCCTAGCATACCGAGGCCCATAGCTTTCTCCTGTCTTATCTTAGCCTTGGATCCTGCAATCCACCTGATCTCGTCCCCACGGACCCGGGCGGACCACATAAGCAAACCCTTCTACCCTTTTAGAAACTCCTTATTAATTGGCTTTAACCTTACCACTCTCTGGTTCTAGTACTATTTTCTTATCCTGCTTTTCCCTTGATCAATCACCAAACAAACTTAGCTTAAAATTCAACAGCGCGTAACTTGAGCGCTCAACATCCTGATTCTTCAGAGCTTGACCTCAATATCCACTCCCGCAGGAAGATCGAGCCTCATGAGCGCATCTACCGTTTTGGGCTGAGGGGAAATAATATCAATAAGTCGCTTATGCGTCCGGACTTCGAAGTGCTCCCGCGACTTTTTATCTACATGCGGGCTTCGCAAGACGCAATATATTGCCTTACTAGTAGGTAAAGGGATAGGCCCTACTACGGTAGAACCAGTACGCTTCACCGTTTCAACAATCTTCTCCGTCGATTGATCTATTAGACGATGATCATATGCCTTCAAGCGAATTCGGATCTTGTCCTGCATAAAACTTTGCGCTTCTCCACACATTCCCTCACTTCCAGTGTGGGGCAACCGCCAATCTGTGGTGCCCCACCTGCGAACTAGAAGGGAATTTTCATTTTACCATACTAGCAATTACTCTAGGAGTTCCGGCGTAAGATTATTCTTCTACGCTGGCCACTACACCGGCGCCAACTGTACGTCCACCTTCACGAATCGCGAACCGCATTCCGTTTTCAATAGCCACCGGTTGAATCAGCTCTATTTCCATCTGCACATTATCCCCCGGCATGACCATTTCAACGCCTTGCGGCAAGGTGATAGCACCAGTTACATCCGTAGTACGAACATAGAACTGCGGTTTATAGCCTGGGAAGAAAGGAGTGTGCCGGCCACCTTCCTCTTTCTTGAGTACATATACCTCTGCCTTGAACTTGGTATGAGGCTTGATCGACCCTGGTTTGGCCAGAACTTGCCCGCGCTCTATCTCTTCCTTGTCGATTCCACGTAGCAATATACCCACATTATCTCCGGCCACGCCTTCATCCAAGGTTTTGCGGAACATTTCCACGCCAGTAACGATGCTCTTGCGAGTGTCACGAAAACCGATAATTTCAACTTCATCCTGGACCTTGATTTTTCCGCGTTCGATACGGCCAGTAGCCACTGTTCCCCGACCGGTAATCGAGAATACATCCTCGACCGGCATCAGGAAAGGCTTATCGACTTCACGTTGCGGCTCAGGAACATATGAATCGACAGCTTCCATTAATTCCCACAACCTGTCAATTTCCGGACTTTGACCCCGCAAGGTCTTGGGATTTGCCTGTATGTACTCCAAAGCTCTGAGCGCAGAACCCGTTACTACCGGAATATCATCTCCTGGGAATTTGTATTCTTTGAGCAGATCGCGAACTTCCATCTCCACCAGTTCGAGCAATTCTGGATCATCGACCATGTCCGCTTTGTTCAAGAAGACAACAATATACGGCACACCTACCTGGCGAGCTAGCAGAATATGCTCGCGCGTCTGCGGCATCGGACCATCAGCGGCTGATACTACCAAAATTGCCCCGTCCATTTGTGCAGCGCCGGTTATCATGTTTTTGACATAGTCAGCGTGCCCGGGACAGTCTACATGGGCATAATGGCGGTTGTCTGTCTCGTACTCCACGTGTGCCGTGTTGATGGTAATACCACGCGCCTTCTCTTCCGGCGCGGCATCGATCTCATCGTAACGCTTTGGTTGCGCCCTTCCCACCGCCGCTAGTGTCATGGTGATAGCTGCCGTAAGCGTGGTCTTGCCATGGTCGACATGGCCGATCGTGCCGATGTTTACATGTGGCTTCGTCCGCTCGAACTTCTGCCTGGCCATCTCTTGTTTCTCCTATTCCTCTACAGGGATCACCCTACAAAATGGTACCCGACCTCGCCTTTTGGCTGCCACTGTCGGGACACTTCTACCATATCCGCACCCCGCGGGTTCGTGCGATAATCCCCTCGGCGATCGCCTTGGGAACTTCTGCATAACTAGAAAATTCCATGGTAAATGTACCACGTCCCTTGGTCATGCTTCGCAGGTCCGTAGCATAACCGAACATCTCTGCCAACGGCGCCGCAACTCTGATTACCTGCAGGCCAGCACGCGTCTCCAATCCCTGCACTACTCCCCTGCGCCGCCCTTGGAGATCTCCGATTACGTCACCCATATAGGGCTCCGGTATCTCAACTTCTACCTTCATTACGGGCTCCAGTAATACTGGATCTGCTTTAGCCACCGCCGCTTTTACCGCTAGCGAACCAGCTATCTTGAAGGCTATTTCCGAGGAATCCACCACATGAAAAGAACCATCCACCAAGGCCGCCTTGACGTCAATTACCGGATATCCTCCTACGGTGCCAGCAGTAAGTCCTTCTCGTATTCCCGCCTCAACAGCTGGAATGTATTCTTTCGGAATCACACCACCGACAATTTTATTGGCAAACTCAAAACCTTTACTTGACGCATTCGGCTCGATCACGATAACAACATGTCCGTACTGCCCGCGTCCACCGGTCTGCCTTATGAAACGCCCCTCTTGCTGAACGACTTTGCGTATAGTTTCGCGATAAGCTACTTGCGGCTTACCGACATTGGCCTCTACCTTGAACTCTCTTAGCAAGCGGTCCACGATGATTTCGAGATGCAACTCACCCATGCCAGAAATAATCGTTTGCCCAGTTTCTGCATCTAGCGACACTTTGAAAGTAGGATCTTCTTCGGACAGCCTGCGCAGCGAATCCCCCAGTCTTTCTTGATCGACCTTGGTCTTCGGCTCAATAGCCACCGAAATGACCGGCGCCGGAAATACCATCGCTTCCAAGATAATAGGCTGTTCTTCACTGCAGAGCGTATCCCCGGTGGTAGTTTCGCGCAACCCAACTCCAGCCGCCAGATCACCGGCCAAAACCTCATCGACATCTTCTCGCTTGTCCGCATGCATCTGCACTATACGACTGATGCGCTCGCGTTTACCCTTGGTCGAATTCAAGACATAACTACCTTTCGCCAAGCGCCCACTATAGACGCGAAAAAAAGTCAACTTGCCGATAAAAGGATCGGCAATAATCTTGAACGCCAGCGCAGAAAAAGGAGCATCATCCCGAGCCGGCCGTACATCCGACAATCCCTCCGCTACTGCCCCGCGTACCGCTCGTATATCAGCAGGACTAGGCAAATAATCCACCACTGCATCGAGCATCGGCTGCACACCCTTATTTTTGAATGCCGCACCACAAGTCACCGGAACAATTTTATTAGCAATAGTCCCTTGACGTAGCCCCTGCCTTATTTCGTCTTCTGTTAAAGACTCGCCTTCCAGGTATTTACTCAATAAACCATCATTTGCCTCGGCCGCCGCTTCTATTAATTGCTCACGATAACTCTGCGCCAGCGCTACTGAACTATCCGGAATCTCTTCTATTCGAATGGCCTTGCCGGCATCATCGTAATAACAAATAGCCCGCATCTGCAACAAATCAATGACTCCACTGAAATTCTCTTCGGCGCCTATCGGGAGTTGCAAAGGAATTACGTTAGCCCCTAAACGCTCACGTAATTGTTCGACAACTCGAAAAAAATCAGCACCGACCCGGTCCATCTTGTTAATGAAAACAATGCGCGGAACCTCATAACGATTTGCTTGTCGCCAAACAGTTTCACTCTGAGGCTGCACGCCGCCGACCGCACAGAATACCGCCACCACTCCGTCAAGCACACGCAAAGAACGCTCCACCTCAACAGTGAAGTCCACGTGGCCGGGCGTATCTATAATATTGATGCGATGATCTTGCCACATACAGCATGTTGCGGCTGAAGTAATAGTAATTCCGCGCTCTTGCTCTTGCGGCATATAATCCATGGTCGCCGCACCTTCGTGCACTTCACCCATGCGATGTACCCGGCCGGTATAATAAAGAATTCGTTCGGTAGTCGTAGTTTTACCGGCATCGATATGAGCAGCGATACCAATATTTCGAACGCGTTCCAGTGGAACTTGCCGAGGCATGAAAGCTATTCCCTGTCGCTCTTGGCGATTAATTTCACCAGCGATAATGAGCAAAAGCCTTATTAGCCTCTGCCATTTTGTGTGTATCTTCCCGCTTCTTGACACTGGGGCCAGTATTGTTATAGGCCTCACTTAGCTCAGCTGCCAAGCGATCAATCATCGGTTTACCCGCCCGCTTCCGTGCACTCGCAATAATCCAGCGCGTGGCCAGTGCCACCCCGCGATCGATCTTTACTTCTATTGGCACTTGATAAGTTGCACCACCCACTCTCCGGGGTTTTACTTCCAAAAGCGGAGTGCAATTTTTGATAGCACGCTGAAATACCTCTACCGGCTCCTTGCTAACCTTCTGAGCTACCTGATCCAAAGCCCGGTAGAAGATTTTCTCGGCCAAGGATTTCTTACCACGTTCCATCAAACAATTGATAAAGCGGCTAGCCACCGGACTATTCAGGCGGGAATCTGGCTCACGATGCCGCCTCTGCACAAGACCACGACGAGGCATTCTCTTATTGACTCCTACTTCTTTGCACCCTTAGCACTTTTCGGGCGCTTCGCACCATACTTGCTACGACCTTGCAGCCGATCTTTCACTCCTGCGGTATCAAGCGTGCCACGAACAATATGATAACGCACACCAGGCAAATCCTTGACTCTCCCACCACGAATCAATACTACCGAATGTTCCTGCAGATTATGTCCTACTCCTGGTATATAACTAGTTACTTCAATACCGTTTACCAGTTTTACCCGAGCGACTTTTCGCAGTGCGGAATTAGGCTTTTTAGGGGTGGTGGTGTAGACACGAGTGCAAACCCCTCTCCGCTGCGGGCATCCTTGCAACGCCGGAGACTTTGTCTTATATACCACCCGCTCCCGCTCATGGCGAACGAGTTGGCTAATGGTGGGCACTTAATCCTCCTATTGTTAGGGTTATAAAGGAAAGCGCAAAATTTAGCGCGAATTTTAATAATACGAGTGAGCGACGATACCGTCAAGCCAGAGCGCCTGGCAATGTGTTAAATAAGCGACCCTGGTGAAGCAGCCACTTTAAATCATGGCTTCTGGCGTCATACTACCTGCGATAACCGATTCGGGTGCCGCTGGCTCTAGTGGCGGCTCTTCTATATCGAAAAAGCCGGTTCCTGCAGGAATAAGACGTCCGATCACCACATTTTCCTTCAGGCCATGTAACCAATCTTTTTTGCCTTCAATAGCAGCTTCCGTCAAAACCCTGGTCGTTTCCTGGAAAGACGCAGCCGATACAAACGACTCGGTATTCAGCGAAGCTTTGGTGATGCCCAGTAGTATCGGATGAACTACGGGCATGCTCTTATCTTCTGATCGCATATCATTTTGTATGCGATCAGAATCAATGGTGTCTACCAGTTCGCCAGGCAGCATAGTACTTTCGCCTGGATCGTCCACCTTTTTCTTGCGCGTCATCTGGCAAACAATCACTTCAATATGTTTGTCGGCTATCTCGACCCCTTGAGAACGATATACCATTTGCACCTCATCAACCAGATAGCGTTGGGTGGCTTCCACTCCGCTAATTCGCAGTACATCATGGGGATTGATCGGGCCATCCGTAAGAGGTGCACCAGCAGTCAATAGATCTCCCTTGTTTACTATCAAGCGCGAACCCGGCGGTACTTGATAGGAATCGCGCTCGCCGGTTGGTATGCGATCTTCATCATGAACTTTGATCCAGACAGTGGATGCCTCTTCGGGATCCGTGTCTAGATCGACCTCTCCGCCGCGTTCACAGATGAGCGCACTGTCTTTTGGCTTACGGGCCTCTAGTAACTCTTCTACTCGGGGCAAGCCCTGAATGATATCACCCGTTTTGACTCTATCATAGACCAAGGTCGCTAGTGTCTCGCCCATCAATACCATATCACCGGATGTGCACAAGAGCTGAGTGCCGACCGAGATCAAATAAGGACGCGCATGTCGCACATAGACCCTACCATTTTGCAAACGCACCCGGCCCGCCCATTCAGCTTTCTTGGCTTCACCTAAATTGTGGCCTTCCCTGACATATTGGCCATCCCGCACTGACGGGGAGCGTATTTCGTATACCTTTTCCTGGTCAGGAGTCACCAAGAGCAGACGAGTAATCGTGCCCGCTCCCAGCCTTGGTTCTTCGATAATGCCGCCAGCATGACTCAAAATCTCGGTACGAACCACTGTCGTACCTGGCGCTACATACTCTCCCTCCTCTGCCATCAAGTAAGTCATGACACGCTGTTCCCGGAAACCGGCTCGCTTGGCTAGCGTTGGAACGTCACGGCGTAATGCTAGCGATTCGAGAATCGTGATGTGGAAACCCAAAGGCTGCGGTTCCTCGCCTTCAGTCAAGTGAGCAGGGGCTTCAGGTATCTCGATCTTACCGACCAAATGGGAAAGTCTACCACTTAGCTTCAGGAAAACTTCCGTCTTGGCCAATGACATGCCCGCTTTCACTCTCTCGCCATCGCGTACTTGTAAACGAGTCATGAACTGGAGAGACATTTCCGAAGTAGTAGCAGTGTAAGGTATGCCCTGCGTAGCTGGATGAATAATGCGCTCTATGGCACGCCGTACCACGACGACATTCATTTCTTCTTCTTCAAGAGAAATCACTCGCACAATTCCACCAGCCCGCGCCGCTATACCCGGCGCGATCCAATCGCCAGGCTTTACTTCTTCGGAATCCATAACATTTAGCGGTGTCTCGGCTGGCACCTCGTAGCGATCGCCCGGGAAAACCAAAATTTCCCGTATTATGTTGTTATCTTCGAAAATTTGAATGATACCGTTAGTTTTTACCTCGATATCCTTGACCACTTCGGTACCAGCGGCTACCTCCATGCCATTGTGAATTCCCTCGATCAATAGCGAGTTATCTTTGTTCACGCTGACGCGCTCTTCGGGGATGAAAAGTAACCGTGCCGGCTTGGCTATCGTCCGCTTATCCTTATCGACAAACGTGACCTCTAGATAACGTATCTCACCGGCCGAAGCCACAAAGTCTTCTTCCTTGATATGTTCGGCGATCACCGTGTCATTTTCGCTGCGCTGGCTAGGACTGACTTTCAAAGTAAATAGATAGTGTTCACCAGTCTGCAGATCGTCGATGCGTAACTTGGGCTCCTTCGTACCAGTAAGAAAGCCATTGCATGCCAAATCAGCCGTAACTACCGAAATATCTCGCCCACTCAGTATTATGGACTGATCTCCCTGCCGCTCGGACACTATGTCTGATCCTAGCCGTAATACACCACCCAGCTCAGTTTGGATAGTAGTTTCAGCGATGACATCTTCTTCTGCCACCTCTTGTCCATCCCTGACTCTTATCTTGGCTCCTGCCGGCAGTGTGAATACATCACCTGCCACCACCCAGATAATGGACTCGCCTTCCTTACCTTTATCAGGCACTGCCGTCCGCGTCACATTGTGCTGGCGATCTTCTTTTTCCTCGGAGCGGAAGCCCTCGAATGCTACCATCCCCGATATGTCAGAAGAGATTTCCTTGAACCCCTTTTCGAGAGATTTGCGTGCCGCGCCGCGCATTTCCAGAAAACTCTCGGCAATCGTTTGACCAGCTACTACCTGATCGCCATCTTTGACCTTTATATCGAAACCGACGGGTATGACGATCGGCTCTGACTTATTACCATGACGCAACTGTATGGTGCCTTCACGCTCAGTTACCGAGACACGCGCACCATGTTTAGTACGAAATTCTCGGTTAGGAATATCTTCGGTAAAAGAGAGCTTACCATTATATTTAGCTTTGATGACCAGCGTCGTGGAAGCCTGGGTAAAGACGCCACCGGTATGGAAAGTACGCATGGTCAGCTGAGTTCCTGGCTCGCCAATCGATTGCGCCGCAATGATCCCGACTGCTTCACCAATATCGACCAGCTGATTATTGGTAAGACTCCAGCCATAGCAATGGCGACAAAGTCCTCGCGAGGATTTACAAACTAGCGGTGAACGAATCTGGATACTCTCGATCTTGGCAGACGCCAGTCGTTCGGTATCGACTGGTTGCAACAATTGACCGCGCTTGAAAAGCGTTTGACCAGAGGCATCCACCACATCGGTCGCCAATACACGACCTACCGCGCGCTCGCGCAGACTGATGATGATGCTCTCGCCATCCTTGATATCAGTAAGCGCCAACCCTAGCCTGGTTCCACAATCTTCCTCACGAACTATCACGTCCTGCGCCACGTCTGCCAGACGCCTGGTCAAATACCCCGAATCCGCCGTGCGCAATGCAGTATCAACCAAACCTTTTCGGGCACCATACGACGAAATTATATACTCCGTAACATTGAGCCCTTCGCGGAAATTAGAGGTGATAGGCAGGTCGATGATACGACCTGCCGGATCTGCCATCAGACCGCGCATGCCAACTAACTGGCGGACTTGCGAGATATTGCCGCGCGCACCGCTAAACGCCATCATATAAACGGAATTCAAGCGATCGTAGGTCTCTTTGATCTTGCCAGTAAGTTCCTCGGTAGCCTCCGACCAGGTATCGATGACTTTTGAGTAACGTTCGACCTCCGTGATTTGTCCGCGCAGGTAATCGCGTCTGGCTTGTTCTATCTCTAGCTCGGCTCTATCCAGTATGGCGTGCTTTTCTTTCGGTACATAGAGATCTTCGATCGCTATGGAAACTCCAGCCCGCGTAGCGTATTTGAAACCCAGGCTCTTTAACTCGTTAGCTAACTGAGCTGCCCGGGTCGAGCCGAGCATGTTGAAGGCGCGCATTATGATACGCTCCAGGCCCTTTTTATCGATAATTTTGTTTATGAAAGGAAATTCGCCAGGCAAAACTTCGTTGATGATAATTCTACCGATAGTTGTAACGAGCACACGTTTCTTGGCTAACTCTGCTTCTAGCCATTCGCGCTTTTCGCCCGTGGCTATTAGCTTGGCTACTTCAAAG
>JACQUT010000184.1 GCA_016267585.1 Cyanobacteria bacterium NC_groundwater_1444_Ag_S-0.65um_54_12 | reverse complement strand
AACCAGTACTATGAGGCAACTGGCAGGGAGGGGAAAAGGGGAGCTGGGGCTGCTAGCATTAGCACTGGTGGTGAGTTGCACTATACCGCTGCCGCGTGCAGCAATGACCACGGACCAGGAATTGCTAACGGCAAAATTGTCTGACATAGCGGGCGTGGCAGATTTTGGTCGACCGGATCGTGGTGTGGCGGCTACGATGGGCGATGTCGCCAAAGCGGCAACGGTTTCGCTCATCGATACGGCGACTAATACCACCATCTCGACTACCGTAACCCGGGCAGACGGCTCGTTCTTGCTCGGTGTCTTGGGTGCTTGGTCTGGGACGGTCTATATTCTCGAAGCCGTCAAGGGATTGAATGATAATCGACCTGGCTACAATGCTGCGCGGGTTCGCACGCTAATACGCAACAACGGTGAAAGATGGGTAGCAATTACCGCCGGTCGGGTCATGATCGATACCTCGACTACTGCCTTGACGATTCTCCAAGGCTCTTATCAGGCTAACAATCGCTCGGGACCGGCAGCAATTCCGGGTAATTATATCGGGATCATAGAGACGGTCAGCAGCGTGCGCGGCGTGCCCGATACCCTGCTTACCGGTCAGACGGTCGTCGATCCGGTGGCTTTCAATCAGGTCTATATGCTGGTGCGGTCGGCCCTGGATATCGATGCCGATCCGGTAGCAGCGGTTCGTTACAACGGCGGCAATGATACCTTTTCGGTCGTCACTGCGCTGCCGCCGGCCATCACCGGGATCTGGCCAAGCGCTGGCAGTGTAGGCAGTGAAGTCACAGTGTACGGACAGGGCTTCAGTGTGGATGCCGAGGCCAATACTGTCACTTTTAACGGCACGCCTGCCGTCATCAAATCCGGGAACAGTTCCATGTTGGTGGTAACCGTCCCGGAGGGCGCCACGACCGGATTGCTTTCTGTAATGACGCCTGGCGGTTCGAGTAATTCTACAGCGTTCACGGTGGTGCCAGGCTTTAGCGGAACCTTTCGCGGCACCAGTTGAACGCAACTAACAATAGCCAGGGAAAAGCTCGGTAAGTTTATAGGGGAGCCTCGGGATGAAGCGTAAAAAAAAGCAGCCTGGTAATTGTTCTGCCATGAGCCATACGAGGTCAACCTCCTGGTCAGCTTTCCTGGTCATGGTCATGATCACCGTGACCCTCGCCGGCTGCCATATCCTGGGTCCGATGTTCGTCAGGACAGGTATGAAGCCGGCTCCGGCCGGACAGTCCGCTGTCAGCCGGCAAACCGCCGGAAATCTGCCGAACAATCAAGGCCTCTCAGTATCAGGACCGACATCCGGTGGCAATATTACCGGGGAAGCTGTTCCCGACCTCGATCCAAACCGGGTGCCAGCACCGCGACTGACGGGAACCACCGAGCAAACTTCGTCAGTTCCGATCAAGCTGTCCGGACGCCTGGTACCTGGCATGAACGCCAATCGGACAGTGCAAGCGGTTTCTGCTGACGTGATAAAAGACGCTACCGTCACGTTGCTGGGTACTGGCAACCAGACCATAGCTACCGGACTCACCGACGCTGCTGGTAACTTCACACTGACGCTGGCGAGCTTTCAACCGAGCGATCTCGGGACCTATGTCCTGGAGGTGGGAAAGGGTCTCGCTACCGGTGCCCCGGGAACACCGGTAGCACGGTTTCGAACGATCGTCCAGTGGGTCAACAGCGAGGGCGGCTGGCGCAGTCTGACCAATGACCAGGTCGGCGGCGCCATCGTCGTCAACGCGCTCACGACTGCAGTAGCCATCGAGATAGCCCTGGATGGCGGGGTAGCTGCAACTAGTGCTATCGGAAAGGTAGACGCTTCGGTAACACCGGCCATCATTCGGGCAGGTTCCCCGCCGCTGACCAACCATCCCGACCAGGAAATCCGCGATCTTGCCGCGGATCTGACCTCCTACCTCACGAATGATTTCGACCCGGTGGCAGCCGTAAATGCCATCAAACCTACCTTGCTGATAGCTGAACCAGCGTTTGGCTTCCCCGGTGCGCTGGTGAAGATCCGCGGTAACGGCTTCAGCCCGGTGACCGGCGGAAACATCGTGCGGTTCGGCACTACCACTGCTCCGGTATATGTAGCCACTCCCACTTTCTTGATCGTCGGGATACCGGCGGGAGCCACTACGAATGACCTGACGGTGACGACGACGCGCGGCGGAACCTCGAACGGACTGGCATTCACCGTCACGAATGGCTTGCCGGTGGCGATCCAGACTAACGGGATCGATGCTCCCTACTATGTGGCAGGCGCCGAACTGACTACCCAGCGCGGTAACCGAACGGTTTACCTTTACCCGGGTACCGCGCAAATCGTTTTTTCGACCGGCCAGAGCGCGACCTTCGTGCTGGCACAGGATGGAACGGTCGATGCCTCGACTGCCAATGGTGTGCTCGGCGGCGGAGCGAACCTGGTCTCCTTCTATACCGTCACCCTGACGATCGATCCCGGTAGCTATGCTGGAAACTACATCATTTCCGGTTCTTTCCAGCCTGCCTACGTCATAGGCGGCACCACCGTCAAGCTGCTGCGCGGTCTGGCTGGCTATCAACTGATAGCCGGTTCTCCGCATCTTTTCGACGTGAACTCGGACGGTACGGTATCGCCACGTGGTAGCTGGGCACAAGGGGGAAGTCAGCTCACCTTCTCTAACCTGGCACTGACCGTCCAGGCCAATAGTTATACCGGAAGCTGGAGTATCAATAACGTGACGCCGGCAAGCCAGACTGGCACGGTCGCGGTAGCACTCCCCAAGGATAGCAAGGGTTATGTCTTCAACGTCATGGGCACCAGCTTCACCTTCGACATGGATAACCTGGGCTCGGTCACGACCAGCGGCAGCCCCTACGCCACCGGGGGAACCCAGGTAATCACACTACAGATGATTACCCTGAGCATGGAGAGCAATGGCTATCTGGGCCAGTACAGTCTCGTCGGCCTCACGGGCTGGGTAAGCGGAAATCAAGACATCGTCCTGATGAAGAGCTTTGCCTATCGCGTGAGCTTCTGGCCCGGTAATAGCTATATTGCGTTCAAGGTGGGCAGCGACGGGAGCATCGCCCTGCAGAATGCCGGTGGCCAGGCCAGCACCGATGCGCTCAGCGTGCCGGGCATCGGACGGCTCGCCTTCAATACCACGCAGATCACAGTCAACTCGCAACAATGGGCCGGTAACTACGGAATTCTCTACGGACAAAAGGCCGGTAGCTGGACCTGGGCCCCCAGCAACAGCACCAAGCCCAACTGGGTGCGCGGTGACGACAGCTTCACGTTGCTGCTCGGGATGACCAACTACTACTTCCTCTACTTCTATCCCGGCGACTACCGCACGCTGTT
>JACQUT010000191.1 GCA_016267585.1 Cyanobacteria bacterium NC_groundwater_1444_Ag_S-0.65um_54_12 | reverse complement strand
GGCATCAGATCCTGGACATGCTCCCACGATCACTAATTTGCGCCCGATGCGTTCTGCTATCAGGTCATCGATCTGGCCCATGTCAAGTGCCGTGAATTCAGCCTTCGGCACATCGAGATGTGCGTAGTCCACGCCCTGTCGCAGCGAGGCATACATGACAAAAAAACTCATCTGCGGCCCCACCGGTTCCATGCAAGCTAGCAATGGATCTTTCAGCTGGTGCTGTAAAAGGAGCTGTTTGGCAGCCTGGGCGGCCTCTGGACCGGCTGGCACCGGCAATGTGAACGAAATCTGCACCTTGCCGTCGCCTGGCGTATCACCGTAGGGCAAAAGATCGGTCAAGTCTGGTTGGCTAGCAATATTCAAGCGAACACCTCAGCTGCGAGCTGGCAAGCCACTGGCTCTGGCCGGGCCGCCGCTTTCCGCAAGCAGGATTTCAAAAGGGTTCAGATAGTCGGCTGCCCGTTCGAAATTTCCGGCAAACCCCTTCCCGCCGTCAGGCATTCGCACGATGTTGGCGAACGCACCGCGTTGTATGGCATTCACTAGACCTTCCTCTGCTATGCGCTCTAGTAAAGCGACGGCTTCCGCCAGTACCTGACCGGCGCGCTGGGCGATGCGACCATCGGGTTGCCAGTTGATCTCGCCTGCCAGGTGTCGAGCGAACTGGAAAGTGTAACTGGCATTTTTCAGGGCCAGGTAGCGATCTGCCGCGAAAGGGGTATGGATGGCTTCGGTCAACATGCCGAGCAACTCGATGCTTTGGCTGGTAAGAGCGCCGACCAGATTGAACAAGGTCTGGTGCGCAAAAGTAGTGAAAATATTTCCAGTCACATGCTTGGTAGGCGGCATCCACTTGATGGGGGAATCGGGAAAAATCTGGCGCACGAGCTGTGCCATCGCTATTTCGTAGAGCAAGCCATCCTCCATGGCCGGATCGATTTCAAAAGCATGTCCCAATCCGATTAACCGGGAACTCATTTTTGCTTCCCAGGCAAACCGCTCGTTGATGAACTGGCTGGCCAGTACGGTATGGCCTTCGGCAAAAGCATCGGCAGTGGTAAGGTAATTATCTTCGCCGGTATTGATCACAATGCCACCCCAGCCGCTGAGCTGACGGCTGAAGTTTTGATCGGTAAGCGTCCGGTAGAAATTGATATCTCTGAATAGCACGCCATACAGGGCGTCGTTCAGTAACATATCCAAGCCTTCCTGCAACGCCAGTACGGTAATTTCTGGCATGCAAAGGCCAGATGCATAGTTAGTCAGTTGAATGTAGCGTCCCTGCTCCTGGCCGACTTCGTCGAGCGCCTGGCGCATGAGCCGGAAATTAGCACCGGTAGCATAGGTTCCTCCCGTTCCGTAGGTGGTGTGACCGAAGGGGACATAGTCGAGCAAGCTCTGGGCAGTAGAGCGAATTACCGCTATGATATCCGCTCCTTGCCGAGCTGCCAGCACTGCCTGCGGAACGTCTTCGAATATGTTGCCAGTGGCGACTATCACGTATTTCCAGGGTTCAGTGCCCAAACCTAGCTCGGCACGTAATCGAGAGCGTTCGGCGCGGCGCGCTTGCAGGTCAGCCAGGCAACGGTTTGCCTGCTCCATTATCAGCTGGCGCGGCGCTGCAGCAGCTGTTAGTGCAACTTTGCTCAGCTCGTCTGGCGACGTTGCTTGATCCTCTGCGATCAGCAAGGCGGCTTCTGGTAGCGTCAATCCGGTTTGCAGGGCTACTTCTGCCAGTGGCAGCGCCACGCCTCTGGCAATTTGACCGTTGGCCTGCAAACGATCGACTACGCGGTTGGGCCAGGGTACGCCAGCCGAGTCCACCCCATCGATACCTAACAGCCGCAGCACAGCACGCTCGATAGCTACGGTGGAATGCCGCCCGAAATACGCGAGCAAGGGCGCTGCGACTTGCGCGGCGAGCTGGCGAGCGTGGGCGATCGCCTCGAGATCAATTGGGAGTTTCATGGCGAATAGACAATATCGTACACCGGCAAAGTCAAAGTCGCGCGCATGGTTGCTAGCAATGCGCTAGCTGGAATAGCCGGCAAGTAGGGTGCCGTAGGATTGCTAGTAACCGCTAGAACCGTGATCGAGTTCATAGCATAGCAGTACCAGCCCCGATTAGCCAATTTGGCGAATGTCAGCTGGCTGCAAAGCACATGAGTACCATCAGGCACGACAAGCTTGAGATCCGAACGCCCAGAGCGCAATAGCAGATGGGCCACCCCATCGGTCAGCGCGCCCGGCAACACCAATGCCAGCGCATCGGATGGCAGCCAGTGCAGCAGTGACTCACCTTGCTCCAGGATAGCAGAGCCCGGCCAGGGTAAAAAAGAGCCATCTGCTAGCAGGGCACCCGTCTCGAGCCTTTCTGGCGAATTCCTGACAAATGCCGCAAGCGGCGGGGGCAGAGTCGGCAAGGCAAGCATGCGGATTACTGCGGCGGTTCGTTGCACGATTTCTGAAATGCGACATTCGTTATAGTTATTTCTGTCAGAAATGACATATCGGCTATCGGTTGTCAGCATGGCCAGGCCAGAGGAAAGAATAACGGCCGGGGCTACCTGTGCTGCGGCTTTGCGATCGATGGCCCCATCCAGCAAGATGCGATTTGCTCCCAAATGGCGCAATTGAGTACAGACGGCTCGCAGTTGCGCTACTGTGACGGGGCCAGCTACCTCTATGGGAGCTGGCTCTACCACACGATAAATACCGATGCGGCCCAGGGCATTGCAAAAAGGAGTGATTGCTACCGGAAATAAATGAGTCCCGCGCGGCTTGGCCAAGCGTTCCGCGGTAGCCACCAAAGTTCCAGCCGGTGGAATGATGCGAGGCTTGCGTAAATTAGTGATCGCATCGAATTCTTCGCCATCACGGCCCTGCGAGGTCAGCCCTAACGTGGCAGTAGCCAGGGCCAATTGTTCCAGTAACCAGTTCAACGTGGTGGTCTTTCCGACGTTCTTGGCGGTGCCGATGATTGCCAGGTCAACAGCTCGCGCTGCTGCTGCATCGTGACGGTTTACCAGCTCTAGCAGTGTCATGAGCTTCTTGTCTTTAGCAACGATAAAACTGAAAATTGGCAAGGTGTCTGGCTGGCGAGCAGGCCAGCAGCAGGTGCTTGATAGCCAGGCGAATTATTGGCCAACCGCAACGCTGCTGGATCACCAGACGGGTAAAGATGGTAAGAGCATGTTTGCTTTGTTGCGGCAAAAAGATAGTAGCGAAAAGCAGTTTACGCCAAGCTTCCCCCCGGGGTTCCAGCAACAGGCTGGTCAAGGGATGAACTAGTGATGATAAGTCGAGGTCTTGCTCCAGAGCAAGCTCTAGCACTGCCAGAGTTTGCTCTGACAGTGTCACGTCCCAGGCGCCATGAAGTTTGGTGCCAAGCTCTGCCAGGGAGTCACGCCAGGCTTCGCCATGGAGCCCCTCGGCCAGCCAGTCGATAGCCGGTTGCCAGCATAACTGACCATTGGCCAGCGTAAGGTATGACAGGGACAAAAACTCCTTTACCACCGAATAAAGCGTTGCTGCTGCAATTTGCCCCAGCCATTGCACTGAAGATATCACGATCTGGCTTTCTGGCGCCAGAAATGCCAGGCGTGAAAGCGTCTTTGCTAGATGTTCTTGGCCGACTGGAGTCCTTAGCCAACCCAGCGCTGGTAGCAGAATTGCTGATGGTTCCGGACCCATAGCCTGCTTTACGGATTGCCATAGTAACTCCAGTTCGCGCAAAGTTTCGGCATCTTGGGAAAACAGCGCGTCACTCAATGCTTCATGTAAACGTTCACCTTCGGGCGAGAGCAACCAGGCCAGCGCAGCTGGCAGGAATTCCGCCAAATGGAAACTCGTTTCCTGGGTAGCCAGCCTGGCAATAGCGACTAGTTGCTCGGTAGCTAGCCGCCCTTCTGGTAGCAGTTCGTCGACTAAACGGTTGCGAATTCGCGGATCGGGAACTGTCAAGAAAAGCTTGGCTGCGTAGGGCAGCCCTACGTCAAGGAAGCGGAAATCAGGCCAGACGTTCAACACCACGCCTTCCATGGTGGCAACGGTGCGCAGCAAAAAACTGAAACGCTCTGGCAAACGGAAAGGGTAGCGATACAGAATATCCGAGAAGCGATCCATGATCTCTTGCATGCTGTAAAGCCGACCGCGTTTGCCGAGTTGGGTATCGTAAATATCGGCGATTATCGGGATCACCAGGGCACGATCTATGTCTGGCGGCAGAATTTCCACTTTTACCAGATCTTCGACGAAAGCCGCATAATCGGATCGCATCAAGTGCAAAAAAAGATCTACCAGGCTAAGTCGCAAGTCCGAACTGATAGTTTCGGTCATGCCCCAGTCGATGTATATGATAGTGCCGAGCGGTGTTACGATTATGTTTCCGGGATGAGTGTCCGCATGGAAAAAACCTTCTTCTAGCACTTGTTTGATCACGGAGCGGACACCGGTGCAAACTATTTGCCGAAAATTCACGCCCATACGCTCGATACCGGCTACGTCATTGAATTTGACGCCGTCGATGCGTTCTTGGGTGATTACCCGTCGCGTCGTGTATTCCCAGTAGACCAGCGGGGAACTGACACCAGCGAAGTCTTTGAACTGCGATCGGAAGCGATCGTTATTGCGACCTTCCAGCAGGAAGTCCGTCTGGTCAAAGAGACTTTTGCCGAACTGATCGACTATTGCCACGTAGGGCAAGTCCTTGATGAAAAGCATACCGGGATGATGCGGTAGTCTCGGTCGTGATTTTATTGCTTCCTGGCGCCATTTCATTCGCCGGGCGACACGTTCGACCCACTGCGCCAGGAAGCGCAGTATTGCTAAATCAAACGAGATGATCCAGGGCAAATTTGGCCGCTGCACTTTCACTATCACCCGATAGCCTTCACGAGTATGGGCCCGGTAAACTTGCCCGATCGAGGCTGCCGAAATCGGTTTGGGATCGAAATCGGGGAAAAGCTCATGCAGCGGCTTTTCAAGTTCGCCTTCTATGGTCGCGATCGCCAATTTGGTATCAAAAGGTGGAACCTGGTCCTGTAAACGCGTCAACTCATGAACATAAATCAATGGCAGCAGATCTGGCCGGGTGGAAAGTGCCTGACCCACCTTTATAAAGGTCGGTCCCAGTCGCATTAGCTGTTCGGCAAGATAACGGGCGCAAGCTATTTCGCGTTCCAGTTGTGAGGTGCTGCGAAAAAACCAAGTTTGCCGAGCCAGCCAGTATCTGGCTACAAAGCCTGAAAGTGCCCTGCTGATTTCCCAGGCGCGGCGTAATGCCAGCCACCGCTGGCGGCGCACCCGAGCGGTATTGGCGCTCGGATCGTAAGTGAGAATCCCTTCCGGATGCCGTAACTGGCCAGTGGGGAAACGCGGTTTTAGACGGCTACTCACAGC
>JACQUT010000198.1 GCA_016267585.1 Cyanobacteria bacterium NC_groundwater_1444_Ag_S-0.65um_54_12 | reverse complement strand
GCCTTGGCCCAAGAATATTTCTCGCTTGGTACCTGGTAATCGGGTATGGTCTGTCCTTCCCATGGATGCCGGCCACCTTCGTAATCGAGATACCAAGAATGCTTTACATGCTCGGTTACCGCCTGATGATCGAAGGCGGCAATTTTCCCGGTCGCACTGCTATAGAACCCACTGGGACGCAAATGCCGATGCTGCGTGAAGGGCGGCTGCCAGGTCACCGGATCGTTGTAAACCCCGAAACTGAGCAGGTTACCCTTGCCACGACCCAGCTCAGTTAGCCCGATGGCACGCAATACCCGAATATACAGGCCAGCAGGACTATCATGGTGTTCCTTACGCTCAGCCAGCCATACATCGAGATCAGCCAGCGTCTTGATTGCTAACCAACGTTCGCTGGAGCAACCAAGAATGGTTTTCTCGTACCAGCGCTGGTAATTATCCAAAATGGCCATTGACTCCAGGATCTTGCGTGGATTGGGCGGCGTCACCACACCACCGGGCAGCATGTAAGACGAATGCGGCCATTGCCCGCCAAAAATCGCCACGATTTCCAGAATAGTTTTGGTCATCTTGACGACTTCTTTGTAGACCCATCCTTTCAGCGGTTCGAAGTAAGCCAACGCCTCCGCGAACCATGGTTCATCACGATATTTAGGATTGAAAAGATCAGGTGTAAAGAGCAAGAATACGTGTTTGGGATCTGATTGCACTTCTTCCGCCAAGAGGCAGATATTGCGGACCCGAGTTCCATTGGGGGCGACCGCGCAGTTGAAGGCGGTTTCCAGGGCCGTTACCGCGGCATACTGATGCGCCGTACCGCAAATGCCACAGATACGCGGCGTGATCACCAGGCCATCCAGCGCTGAACGGCCGATCAGGATTTGTTCGAATCCCCGGTACATCGTACCGCTAGTCCAAGCATCGACGATACGATTGCCTGCTACCTCTAGCTTTATCTCTAGATCACCCTCGACCCGGTTCAGGCCAACCTGAATAGTTCGGCTCATATATTCTTCTTACCTCTTGTGAAAGCTCGTATTGACATCATATCTCGTTCTTGCGATCGAGCAAACGCTTGGGAGTGGCTGCCTTGGCTAACCCCTTGTAAGCCATGTAGTTGGCGCGATCCACGCCCAAAGGCAGCGTGATGGGAATGTCGCCAATTTTTGCCGTGGCAAAGAAGTCCTGCTCTTTTGGAAACAGCGGAGAGGTACAGCCAAAACAGGGAATACCGGCACGGGTCTTGCTATTTTGCCCATTCCATAGCTCGATATTGCAGGTCGACATGGTGTTGGGGCCTTGGCAACCGAGGTTGAAAAAGAGGCAGCCTTTCCCGCCAAAGGCGAATTCTTCCACATCGAACTCATGGTATTCGTTGCGGGAGCAACCTTGATGGACTACCGAACTGTAAAACATCCGGGGACGGTTGAGCCCATCCAATTCTATCGGCATCCCCAAAAGGACTCCCAGCAAGGCCTGGATCACGGTGCTCGGATGAACCGGACATCCCGGTAAGTTAACCACCGGCAAGCCAGCAGCCGAACGCCATTCGCTATCTAGCAGACCACCGTGCTCTTCTCGGCAAAATTGCATTCCGGTCGCATCAGTCGGATTTGGTGAAGCGGCCGGGATGCCGCCAAACGAAGCGCAAGTGCCAATTGCTACCACCACATGCGCCTTTTCTGCCAGTTCCTCGATTACCGACATTTTGGGTCGTCCTGACAGGGTATCATACATGCCAGTACCTTCCGGTCCGGTCAGGATGGCCCCTTCAATACACAAAACCGTCAATTCTTGTTCACCGGCATTGATGCGCTCGATGGTATGGCCCAGCTGTTCCGGCGACTGCGGCGATAATGACGGATGCCACAGCAATTCTATCTGATAGTTGTTCAATACCTCGACTAGATCCGGGTTATTGGCGCACAACAGGGACATGGAATCGCCACTGCAGGCGCCGGCTTGAAGCCAAAGCAACGTAGGCATGCTAGGTAACCTCCGGAAATGCTGATAGTTACATCGGATTTTTGGTAAGTAGTCACGACCGAGGCTCGATACTAGCCAACCGGTACCGGTAAGTCAATACCGCATGGTATCGTTATCATTTGGTGATTATTTCAGCCATCATGGCGTCATCTTATAGCGGCGTGCAATTGACTTCACCCACAGAGGGGATCCCCTTCGGCGCGCAGCGCCGGGGGAGAGTGGGTGAAGTCAATTGCACGCCGCTATAGAGAAAGAATACCTTGCACGAGCTAGCGCTTTGCCTAGGAATTTTGACCACCATCGAAAAACAAGCCGAACAGCACGGTTTTTCCCAGGTACGAACTGTGCGGTTAAACATTGGCATGCTCGCGCCAGTGGCTAGCGAAGCACTGCGCAATTGCTTCGAAATAGCCAGCCAGGGGACCATGGCCGCTGGTGCCGTGCTGGCTATCGAGCGCATTCCGGCCCGCGGCTGGTGTGCCACCTGTGCTACGCCAGTCACCGTGCAAGACTATTTCGAAGCGTGTCCACGCTGTGGCCGTCCTGAATTGATCACCACCGGGGGGGACGAATTGAGCATAGCGGAACTGGAGGTGGATTGAATGTGTACGACTTGTGGTTGCAGCGGTAGCACTGCTGAAGAAACGGTGCCAGAACAAACTGAACGAGCTACCGGACCAGAGCACGAAATGAATCGCCTGATCCGCATCGAACAGGACATCTTGCATGAGAACGCGCTGGAAGCCAGCCAGAACCTTGAACTGCTGACAGGGC
>JACQUT010000186.1 GCA_016267585.1 Cyanobacteria bacterium NC_groundwater_1444_Ag_S-0.65um_54_12 | reverse complement strand
TTGCACGTGAACGCCGGTCGCCAAGAAACGGTGAATAATCCCTAAACCACCAAGTTCGTGCATGGCACGCGCCATTGTCAATTCAGTTATGGTATCCATGTTGGCGCTGATAAATGGCAAATCGAGCTCGAGATCGCCTACCAGACGAGTTCGCAACGAAACCTGCTTGCGTGAAAACACACTGCTGCGCTTAGGTACAATCAATACGTCGTCGAACGTCAGCGCCTGGCTATCGATGAGTTTAACTGACAAACTGCTGTCTCCTCCTTTAATCTCCCTACCTAATAATTTACCATAGTGGCCCTCCGGAACGGTTAGCTACAAAGCTGCCAGCTAGCCGTAATACTGGCTTTCCAGTATACTGAAATAGTAATAAACTATCGAGAAAGGGGGTTTTTGGCCTCATGGCCGCATTACCGCTTACCTACTATGGAGATGATTTATTACGGACAATAGCGGAGCCGGTAAAAAAAGTTAGCAATGATATTCGCAAGTTGATAGCTCTGATGTTCGAAACTTGTGCTGCTGAAAAAGGAATCGGTCTTGCTGCTCCGCAAGTTGGGGTAAACAAGCAAATCATAGTGCTAGATCTTTCTTGTTACGACATAGAGCCTTTTTGTTTGATTAACCCCGTAATAAAACGTCGTTTTGGTGCGATAGAAACTGCTAGTGAAGGCTGTCTTTCACTCCCAGGCCTTTTCATGGAAGTGGCACGTCATCAATCAGTAGTAGTTGCCGGGCGTGATAGCAAAGGGCGCTTCAATCTCCTGGAAGCTAGTGATTTACTGGCTCGAGCTATTCAACATGAAGTAGATCATCTAACTGGTCGTCTTTTCATAGATTTGGTCGAGGACAAAATCCAGTTAGCAAACGAGTTGGCTCACCTGGAAAGCAAGCTCGCTGAAATTCGTTTGACCCAGGCCAAAGAATTACAGCAGGGCGGCGTTATCACCGCAACGAATCCCACGGTGGCAGGTGTTCTTTGACTATTACAAGATCTGGCAAACGTCCGCTTACTATTGGCGTGGCTGGCGGATCGGGCTCGGGTAAGACCACGGTTGCTAGTAATATTCTTGAATTAGCAGGTCGCGGTAATGTAGCTCATCTTTGCCATGATTCTTACTACTACGATCAAGGTCACCTTTCAATCGAGGAACGATCCGCGATCAATTACGATCATCCAGCTTCCCTGGATAATGTGCTTTTTGTTGAACATTTAAAAGATTTACAGCACAACCAGCCGGTAAGGGCTCCGGTCTACGACTTTACTCACCATACGCGGTTTTCCGAACCACGAATCATCGAGCCACGCCGAGTCATTTTAGTTGAAGGTATATTGATCTTGGCTATTCCAGAAATCCGGCGGTTGCTTGATATCCGCGTCTTTGTGGATACCGATGCCGATATTCGTTTCATACGCCGGTTAAAGCGTGATATCACCGAGCGCTTGCGCACCCCGCAATCGGTCATTGATCAGTACCTGGCCACTGTACGCCCAATGCAATTGGAGTTCGTGGAACCTTCCAAGAAATACGCCAACATTGTCGTCCCGGAAGGAGGCATGAACGAGGTCGCTATCGATATCCTCCATGCCAAGATTCAGTCGGTGATCAAAAAAGCAACTGGTCCACTAGTAAATGAAGTTATGACTCGTTGGCCAGCCAGAGCGCCGGATTAGCTTCAGCAGTGGTTTTTCATATGCTAGAATAAAATGTTTGAAATTAGTAGTAATTTCGGGGATGCCCCTGAATTGAGAGGAAGATTGCCTTGCCCCTAGCTGTAGAATTAAAGAAAGCTGTCATAAACGAGTATCGATTAGCAGAGCAAGATACTGGCTCGCCCGAAGTACAGATCGCCTTATTAACCAAACGCATCGAACGATTATCTGAGCATCTCAAGGATAACAAGAAAGATTTTGCTTCGCGTCGTGGCTTGTTGCAAATGGTGGGGCAGCGCCGTCGCTTGCTCAACTACTTGCAGCGCTCTGGACTCGAGCGTTATCGGGCTATTGTTGCTAGGTTAGGGCTGCGCAAATAAGTTGCGGCGGATAGCATACCGCCGATTCTTGATTGGCAATTTCTGGTGGGCACTCGTCAGTGCTGCCAGCTCAAGTAAGCTGGTTTCGTGCACCAGATCAGGTAAATGATCGCCTCTCGCAGCTGCGGTTTAGAAAGAAGAACGACGTGAGCGAGACAAAAATATTCCGTTATGTTCTAGGAGATCGAGAAATTTCGATGACGTTTGGCAAATACGCCAAACAGGCCAATAGTTCCGTTCTGGTGCAATCTGGCGAATCAGCCGTGCTGGTGTCAGTCACCATGAGCAAGAGCCCGCGAGAGGGTATTGATTTCTTTCCCTTGTTAGTGGATTACGAAGAGAAGCACTATGCGGTAGGTCGTATCCCGGGAAGTTTCATGCGCCGTGAAGGCCGGGCCTCTGAGCACGCTATACTTTCTGGCCGGCTCATAGATCGGAGCATCAGGCCGCTTTTCCCGGCAGATTTTCGCTACGATGTTCAGGTGACTGCTTACGTACTCTCATCTGATCAACAAGTAGAGCCTGATATGCTAGCCATGATCGGAACATCGGCCGCCCTTACGGTATCTGATATCCCCTTTTCCGGCCCATGTTGCGGCGTGCGGGTTGGGCGTATGAATGGTCAATGGCTAATCAATCCTACCTTCCATGAGACAGAGGAAGGCGATATAGATTTAGTAATTGCCGGTACCGCGGATGCCATAATGATGGTCGAAGCCGGGATAAAGGAGATTCCGGAAGATCAAGTGATCGACGCTATTGCCATCGGTTACGAGGCGGTACATGAGTTAGTTGGGTGGCAACTAGCGATTGCTCAGGAAATCGGTAAACCCAAGGTCGCTTGGTCTGCTCCGACCAAAGACACTCGCCTTTATACCTTGATCGAGCAGGAGGGAGAGGGGAGTCTTGGCCAGGCCATACAACATCCGGACAAGATCGAACGCGAGAAAAATGTTGACGAAGCCCTGAGTGCTTTGGGAACTAAGCTCGCCAATCTGCCGGAAGGCCACGAATTGAAAGGGTATCTGCAGAGCAATCCCAAGGCGATTGCCGATGCGCTCTACTATCTCGAAAAAAAGGTAGTGCGCCAGCTTATCATCGAAAAAGGTGTCCGGGTAGATGGACGAAAAACTAACGAAATTCGCACTATAAGTTGCGAAGTTGGCATGCTGCCACGCACTCATGGAACTGGGCTCTTTACCCGCGGGCAGACTCAAGTCATGACGGTTTGTACCTTGGGTTCCACTGGCGACGCGCAAAAAGTGGATGGGCTAGATCCGATCACTTCCAAACGCTATATGCATCATTATAACTTTCCGGGGTTCTCGGTAGGCGAAGTAAAGCCGAACCGCGGACCAGGTCGGCGAGAAATCGGGCATGGTGCTCTGGCCGAGCGCGCTCTGCTCCCAGTTTTGCCCACTTGCGAGGAATTTCCCTATTCTTTGCGTTTGGTATCCGAAGTACTCGAATCCAACGGTTCTACTTCCATGGCTTCCACCTGCGGCTCCACGCTGGCCTTGATGGACGCTGGAGTGCCTATCAAGGCTCCGGTAGCCGGCATTGCCATGGGGTTGATCAAAGAAGGCGATTGTTTTGCCGTGCTCACGGACATTCAGGGAATCGAAGACCACCTGGG
>JACQUT010000185.1 GCA_016267585.1 Cyanobacteria bacterium NC_groundwater_1444_Ag_S-0.65um_54_12 | reverse complement strand
TCTGGCTGGCACGATTCGCTGCCCATAGTTCATTTAGCCACAGTGTCTAGATCTGATTCTTGATTGCTTATGAGTTCTTGGTGGGTACGATTCATTGAATTGCCATGATCTCCAATGCGCTGGATACGCTGACCAGCCAAGCTATTCCCTGCTACTGAAATGTCGAGCAAGCTCTGGAGGGTTCCAGGCTTTGCCTCTGCTAGCCATCCCAGTAATAGATAGTCGCGAGCTCGGGTGAAAGCTACATAAAGCAAGCAAAGCTCCTCGCGGGCTCCCGCAGCATCAGCAGCTGCCTGGCCAAACCGCTGGGCTAGTTCCGCTACCGCCGGTAACGGCGGGACAAAGCGTAGCTGACCATGAGCCAAGATATCAGGGCTAAGGAAAAGGTTTGGGTCCTCTGGCCAATCTATGGAACAGCGGGGAGACGTCGCCAGAATATTGTGGGAAAGGTTAGGCACTACCACTACCGGGAATTCCAGGCCCTTGGCCCGATGCATGGTCAGCAAATTGACGGCATTGTCATCAAAAGCCGGGCGGGGCTGCCGATCTTCTTCGCTATCTGGTAGGCTTTGCAGCCATACTAGCAGATTCTCCAGTGTCGCCGCGGTAAGTCCACGCAACGCCAGTACTTCGGCCGAGGATGCTTCCAGGACGGCAGCTAGTTCCAGGATACGCAAGAAATTAGCCCGGCGTTGTGGACCGTTCGGCAGGGACAGCAACAAAGATTCGGCGGCTATTGTCTCGTAGGCATCTCGTATCCCTGGCAGCAAGGGTTGACTAGCTAGCGCTTCGCGTCCCTGCAACCAGGCTTGGCGGAAACGTCGCAAAACTCCAGCGGTGGCAGGAGTCGGCATTTGGTTTGCCAGGGCTTCCCAGGCTTCGGGCGTTTCGAGAAACTTTGCTGGATCTTTGAACAGGCCGGAACACGCCAGGCTGGCCAATTGTTCCGGTGGCAAGCCGAAGTAATCCGAGCACAGCGTGTCGGCTAGCGCCTGCGTATCGTAAGGATTGGCCAAGCAGCGCAACCAAGCAATGGCCCCTTTGACTTCTGGCTGCTCACTCCAGCTGCCAGCTTCTCGTATCAAGGGAATGTTGGCCTCGCTCAGCTTATCAGCCCAGCTATCGAGCCGCTGATGACTCCGTTCCAAGATGGCGATGTCTCCCCAGCGCAGCGGCCGCAGCTCCGTGGTGGCAGGGTCCAGTACTAGCCGTTTTTCTGCTACCAGCTGGCACAAGCGTGCGATGAAGTCAGCTGGTCGTGAGTAGGTACGGCCAGTAGCCAAGGCTACCTCTATCCGCGGGAGGGGGGAGGCAATACCCAGCTGCGCCAGCGGGCCATCGGCATTCACCGGTTCGAAAGGCAGGCCGACCAGCGCGCAGGCTGGCGCAAAGAGTTCGTTAGTGAAAGCTACCAGGTCCGGATGGCTGCGCCAGTTAGTTGCCAGGGTATGTGGCTGGTGATCTTGATTAATCGCCCGTTCGAGCAGAGCCAACAGCAAGCGGGAATCGGCATCGCGCCAACCGTAGATGGCTTGCTTGAGATCGCCGACATAAGTAACCTGGCAGCCATGGCGCCGCAAGGTTTCGGTCAAGCGGTACTGCAGCGGGCTGGTATCTTGGAATTCGTCTACGAGCAAGTAGGGCAGTTCCCGAGCCAGGTAGGAAGCCAGCTTTTCCCCGGCTACCTCTTGTTCCAGCAATTCCAGCGCCCGGGCGATTTGATCATTGAAATCCCAGCAATGACGCGCGCGCTTGCTTTCTTCGTAGCGTGCCGTGGCACTGGCCGCCAGTGCGTAAACGGCATCCGATAGTGCAAGCAGGTGCGTCAACTCGTCAGGATGCTCCAGTAACCAATTCTCGCCCGCCGAGCGTAGCTCAGCTAAGATTGGTTCTATTTGTTTGGTACCTTTGGGCAAAGTGACCAGCAGTTCGGCAGCCTGCCGCAGCTTACCCTGCAGCGCCAGACCGTGCGCTTCGTGACTGCGCTCTAGTGGCGCGCGATCGGTCTTGCAAGTTACTTTGACCGAAAGCAGCTCTAATCTAGCCTCAAGAGTTTGCTGCAAGGCAGTATCAAGCTCGCGGGGATTGGTACCGGGGCCGAAGGCTGCCGCTAAAAAATCCCGGTTGTTCAACTGATGCGCCATCAACTGATCGGCGGTCAAGCGTAAAGCTTGGGCGCGTTCCAGCAACGCGAAGACGACTTTCTTGATGCGCTCCGCATCACCTTTGAACACCTCTTTTAGCTGGGTGACCGCAGCGCTGAGCGCCGGATCTAGCAAAGCCAGATTCAAGGCCTGGGTACGTAATGTCCTGGCCAATTGCTCCTCTAGCGTGAAAGCTGACGCCGCCATCCCAAGATAAAGGGAATGCCGTTCCAGCAAGCCAAGAGCAAAACTATGGATGGTAGAGATCTTGGCGGCTGCTATGTGATCGGCCTCCGGATGATCACAGCTCTGTAGACGCTTTCTGACTCGCTGCCGTAGTTCGGCAGCTGCGGCCTCGGTAAAAGTGATGACGCCGATTTGTTCGAGCCGGGCGTCTGCTTGTTCGAGCAGTGTCACGATACATTCGATGATCTGATAAGTCTTGCCCGTGCCGGCACTGGCCACGATCAATGTGGGTAAAGCAAGGGTGCTAGTGGCCAATTAGTTGCCTCGCTGGTAGATTTTTTTGGAAGAGCGCTTCTGGCGGCAGAGCAAGCTAGCTTTGCAATAAGTGCATGGGTGAGCTCTGGCTGACTCGAGCTCCGCTGCACGTTCCGGTGTTACTGGTGCTACCGCGCCAGTAACTACACTGGACAAACCAGCTGTTACCTCGCGCCGCACCTTGTCTGTAACGTTTTGCAGGGATTCGATGGCCGGGTTGGCGTTCAGCCGAGCTGCCACTGCCGGATCGCCATCGTTGGCAACGATGGCTTGCATGCCCCGATTATTAAAGGAGAGATAAACAAAAGCCTCGGGTGGTCCACCAAAATTACTGGCAGCCACCGCCCAGGCAT
>JACQUT010000179.1 GCA_016267585.1 Cyanobacteria bacterium NC_groundwater_1444_Ag_S-0.65um_54_12 | reverse complement strand
GGCGTATATGGCCCTGGAAATCAGTCCACGGATCGAGCTAATCCCGGTAAGGTCGCTAGAAGCTTTCCCACTGGAATTGCCTACCATTGCTGAACGTGTTGCCGTCCGCATCGTGAATCAGGCCGATTTTCAAGAAGCAACCCTGCGCAAAGTCATTACCCCCAGAGTCGAGATTGCCGAGGCAGGCAATGAGGTGCGATTGATCTCGCAGGGTCTCTCGCTCAGTGAGGAACGCCGTATTAGCGGTCGCGAAGCGCTGCTAATAGAAGTCGCTGCTCGCTATCGGCGTGGCGAGGGCGCCATCAAGCAAATTTACCGTTATCTGGTGTTCGCCGAGAATAACAAAATCTACTGCCAGCGGCTGCCCATGGGATCGTGGGCACCGTCAGATCCGGATATCTGTCTGGAATGGTTGGGGCGCAGTGGCTTGCAGCAAGGAGATTTCGTGTTGCTTCCGCGTAAACGGCTCCCGCCTGATGCTTTGCCAGTCCCTCGTCCAGATCGGGGTAACTTGCTGAAACGAACCATGGCTGCCATTCAGACTTTCATCGGCGAAGCATTGTTAGAAGAGGAGGTCAATGTTCCTGATTGGAACCGGATCATCGGACGTCACGATCCGGTCGATTGCCAGCTCTACAAGCGTGATGCCCGGTACTATCTGGTGGCTCCCCATGATACGGTTTCTAACCATCCAGAGCATGCGCAGCTGCGCATCCCGGAAGGTTACTACGAAGTGGTAGAGGATCGAGCCAGCTCATACTGGCGTAAAGCCATAGACTAAAAAAAGCGTCAGATTCAGGCGGCGGCATCCACGGTTTCACCTTTAGGAGGAGGTGGGCCGATAAAAGCGACAGTAAAGGCAATGGTGAAGTAAAGATCTATGATGAGCGTGGTCAGGGCACCGAGTTCTGCTAGCAGTACTATTCCGCCAGCTATTAGCAGCATTCCGAAGACCAACAGCAAGCCCTTGAGTGTGAGCAGAATGGAAAGGCGAAACCAATAGGCACTGACAAAAGCCAAGCTGGCGCGCCAGGCTTTGGCCCATGACAGGGTTGCTACTATTACTGCTTGTTTCCATACCAGCAAGAAAAAAGCGATCGTGCTCCACAGCATGGCCCAGCACCCCAAACCAACAAGCCAACGCTGGGCAGTCGCCCATTGCTCCACCGGAATGGTACCTTTGGCCAAAATGAGCTTGAGATCCAAAGGTCCACTGTAAAGTTCCAGCAAAATCAGCAGCGGTAGCAAAGTGAGAAGTAGCAGGCCCAAAAAGATCACCGTGCCTGTCAAAATGGTGATGAAATGCCTCCCGATTCCGATCAAAAAAGCATCCCAGCCTACCGCTTCGCCCAGGGCAGCGGCTCGTACCATCGCTATCAAACCCGTGGTGAGCGCTAGCTGGAGTAGCCCGATGGCAACCACTACCACCAGTCCTTGGGCGGTGGGCTCGCCGGGCCGGAGCAGCAATGTCCCGGGAATTACCCAAGCCAATGGTGGCAACATGAGTACTGGATGCTGGGCCAGCAGGCGACCGGTCTGGAGTAGAATTTCTTTCAGTGGTAGCATAGAGGTAGATAATAGCAGATGTCGGCGCTAGACTTGGCAGCTTTAGCAATTTTGGGCTATAACACGCTTCGTGGCTTGGCCAGCGGTCTGGTTCGGACCAGTTTGGGGTTAGGGGCCATCATATTAGCCAGCGTGCTGTCCTGGCAACATTCCGATTGGGCGATACCCTTCGTTGGACTATTCACTGCTCCAGGTTCTTTGGCGCGTGGGGTATTGCCAGTTGTCATCACCTGGATGGGAATATTCTTGCTACTGAACGGGCTGGGCCTGCTGTTGCGCTCGATCTTGCATAAAACCCCCTTGGTAGCCTTGGATCGCGTCGGTGGCGCCTTGATTGGCTTGGTTGCGGGAACGTTAATGTTAGCAATGCCATTGCTAGTCATAAGAAAGTTGCCATTATTACAGGAAATTCGGCCATTGCAAGAGATCCTGCAACATTCGCTAGTAGCCTCGCTACTAGATCCGCTACTTGGATTCTTCCCTTAGCAGAGCGCCTTTTCCTTGCCACACACCACCACGGCTACGGCGATTTGGCCGCGCTCATTGCGTCAGCTGAGCTAGCAAAGCTTTATCTTCAGCGGATTTACCCAGCCAGCCACCGGACAAGATCTTGGCGAACTGCTCCTTGACAGTGGGGGGTAGGAGCGGCAATAGCTTGCTGCCTTCTTCGGAGCGCAGCATGGTCCGTATGTCGTCTTTTTTCAGGTAGCCGGCAATACGCGCCAGGTAGCGATCCGAGAGCTGGGGTTTACCTTCCCAAACGCCAAAGATCTCCCAGATCACGCGCCGGCGATCGGCACCGGCGAGCTTGCCTACCAGCAGCTCGACACCTTTGCCGCGCTTGGCCTGATCCAGCGCCAAGAACGTGTCTTCCAGATCACCCGCGACACTGGACGCTATAGTGAGATCGGCAGCGGACTTCTTGCTATCATCGCCCACCCACCAGTGGTCGAGCAATTTTACCAACATGGTTGCTCGCTGTTCGGACGAGGCATCACGCATGACATCCGGTGATAGCCGTTTCACTGTGCCACCGTCCATCTGGGGCAATTGCCCAGCTAGCTGGGCGCGGATCTTTTGCTTGGCCGCCTGCTCCGGGTCTTTCGCCACGGCCGCGGCGGGCGGGTTGGTTGCCCCGGGGCCATTGCCGGTGGGAAGGCCACTTTGGGCGGTCTGATTGGCTGAGGCGGAATGGTTGCTGGCCGGTTCGGTAGTGTTTCGCTTGGGCATGGTAGCCTCGCGCACCAGCAGAATTTCCTCTCGGGTCATTGCTCCGTGGTATTGCAGTTTGTCTTCGAAGTCACCCAGCACCTGACGATAAGCTAACTGCTGCTTTCGGTCCATTTGCCCCACTAGTTTCGCTGCTTCGGTATAGAGCGCTTTGGCCTGCTTACGTGCCGTTTCTGCTTCGCCAACATTCTCTTCGCGGGAGCTGACGAGGAATTTATCGATGGCCGCTCGTAGTTCGTGTAGCTTGGGATGGAACTGCTCTTCTAGATCTGCTTGGCGAGGTTGTGAAGCTGCTGGCGGACTGACCGCAGCGGTCGCAGTTTTGCCAGCAGCAGGCAAGGGGCCCAGTGGTAAAGGCGTGCTTTGCTCACTGCTGTTTGCTGCCGGTGGCATGGTAGGTGGCGAAGGAGTCGCCGTTGCAGCTGACATGCCCTTGTTTGCTTCAACTGGTGGCAAGGCGGTGCCAGCTGTGTCAGATTCGCTGGCTGATTGTTGCCGTAATAGCTTCTCGACCGTTTTTCTGGCATCGCCAGGACGGTCGGGGTTGCCGCTGGAATGCTCCGTTGTCGTATCAGCAGCGGCACTGGGCCGCAGGCGAATGGTGTCATGAATATAAATCCAGTGGCCGTCGGCAGTACGAGTTCTACCCTTGGTATCTTTCGCGTTGGCAAAGATCCGAGGGTTGAGTTGCTTCAGTTGCTCGACCGAAATGCCGTATTGTCTGGCAATTTCACCGATGGTCGTGCCTTTTCGCCTGACATTCACCGTCTCTGGTATGTTACTCAAGTAAAGCACCTCCGGGGGGATTTGCGCTGCCAAGAGGAGTTATTTGCCGCGACCAACGCCAGCTTGTTGTTTTTAACGGCTATTTAAAATCAGCGCAATGGAAGGCGGAAACGCTGGTTTCCCTGGTGTTTTCTGGCTGGAAATCGTACAACCACTGAAGCATTTTCTCAGCCGGCGGGAAAGAACCACCTTTGCGAGCGATGGCATCCTCGAGGTTGGCCATGGCATCTGCGATGCCTTCCTGGCCACCATTGGCTATGGCAGCGGCAAAATGGTCTCGCACACCCTTCTCGCCAAAGACCAGATAGGCTAGCGCCAGGTTGAAACGTCCTTGTGGGGTATGCTTGGCTTCTCTGGCATGGGCGATCGCCCGCTCCCGGTTCCCCAGCAAGATATGCAGCCAGCTCAAGCTGATACTGAGCCGGACATCACCAGGAGCCAGTTGCCGCAAGGCATCGAAGTGCTGTAATACCACCTCGAGCGGGGCGCCATTCTCGTATAGCTTGAGACCAGCGTCATATTCCGCATCGATCAATACGGGAGCTTGTTTCATCGCTTATTCACCCCTGCTATGCTTCAGAAACTATCTTCTTCGCAAGAAGACCAAATGTGCCCGATCTTACACAATATTTCTATTTTGGAGTAGGAGGGACCAAATGAATACCTGGCAATCGTTGGGTTTCCTTTTGTTAGGCGGTTTCGCCGTCATCGGCAACGAACCGTTGAAGCCTCTGGTGGTCTGGATCCCCTCACCGAATTATGACGATCGCCCAGCTGGTGCGGTGATAGACACCATCGTCATCCACGATACCGAGACGCCGGGTATCCGGTCAGCACGTACCATCGCTTCGCACTTTGCCAATCCCCGCAGTGGCGTATCGGCACACTTCATAATCGGCAAAGGTGGCGAAATAGTGCAGTGTGTAGACGAAGCGAAGCGCGCTTTTCATGCTGGTCCTAGTTTGTTCCGTGGCCGTTCGCATGTAAACGATTTTTCTATAGGCATCGAACTGGTAAATGCCCAAACCGGGCGAGATCCTTTCACGATTTGAGTGTTTGATACTCTAAGTGGCGTGGTATCTTAATTGGTGGCGCACTTTCCGATTCCCTCCGATCGCATCGTGGGCCACCAAGTATGTTTCCAGGCAACTT
>JACQUT010000197.1 GCA_016267585.1 Cyanobacteria bacterium NC_groundwater_1444_Ag_S-0.65um_54_12 | reverse complement strand
TTCCATGTATTCAGACATGTCAATCCGGATAAGCGCTTCTTCTTGTCCAAAGAAGAATGCTGCTAGCGCTTTGGCTACCTCGGTCTTTCCCACACCCGTGGGACCGCTGAAGATAAAACTACCAATTGGCCGGCGTGGGTTCTTGAGCCCTACCCGTGCCCGGCGCACGGCACGGCAGATGAGGTGAATGGCTTCCTGCTGACCGATTACCCGCTCGTGCATGACATCTTCCATTTTGAGGAGCTT
Organism: Cyanobacteria bacterium NC_groundwater_1444_Ag_S-0.65um_54_12; assembly: GCA_016267585.1. Classification (GTDB taxonomy): domain Bacteria; phylum Cyanobacteriota; class Sericytochromatia; order S15B-MN24; family VGJW01; genus JACQUT01. The sequence continues at coordinate 3,519 of JACQUT010000197.1, read as the reverse complement.
CTCGGTTTCACCCTCGGTAATCTTGGAAACCGGAATGCCGGTCCAAGCAGCGACAATCGCTGCGATCTCTTCAGCATCTACGATCGGCGCAGCGACCGTGCCACGTTCGTTGCGCCATTCAGCTGCTATCTCCCGGATTTTCTCCCGGATAGCCTGCTCTTGATCGCGCAGCTGGCTGGCTTTCTCGAATTCTTGCGCACGGATGGCTGCTTCTTTCTCTTTCGTGAACTGCCTTAGCTCCTTTTCCAGATCCTTGGCTTTGGGTGGCAAACTGCTACTGCGCAGACGGACACGCGATGCCGCTTCATCCATCAGATCGATAGCCTTGTCTGGCAGGAAACGATCAGAAATATAACGATCTGCCAGCTTGGACGAGGCTACCAAGGCTTCATCAGAGATTTGCAGGCGATGGTGCGCTTCGTAACGCTCGCGCAAACCACGCAGGATTTCGATGGTTTCATCTACCGAGGGCTCGCCTATCATGACAGGCTGGAAACGGCGTTCCAAAGCAGCATCACGCTCAATGTGCTTGCGATATTCATCTAGCGTGGTCGCACCGATGCACTGCAATTCACCACGAGCCAGTGCCGGCTTCAAGATATTTGCAGCATCTACCGCTCCTTCCGCGGCACCTGCACCGATCAGGGTATGCAGTTCGTCGATCACGAGGATGATATTGGCGGCACCCTTGATCTCTTCCATTATCTTTTTCAAGCGTTCTTCGAACTCGCCGCGGTATTTAGTGCCAGCGACCAAGGATCCGATATCGAGCGTAACTACCCGTTTCTCGGACAAGATGTCAGGCACTTCACCATTGGATATTCGCGAAGCCAAGCCTTCAGCTATCGCCGTTTTACCCACACCGGGCTCTCCGATCAAACCCGGATTATTCTTGGTACGCCGACCCAGGATCTGAATCACCCGCTCGATTTCCTTCTCGCGACCTACCACCGGATCCAGGCGATGATCCTCGGCCATTTGGGTGAGGTTAGAGCCAAATTCATCAAGGGTGGGAGTTTTGCTACGGTGTTGTCCCGAACCACTAGATGCAGCAGATTCGCCCAGTAGACGAATCACATTGCTGCGCACCCGAGATAGGTCAACCCCCAAATTCTCGAGCACGCGAACCGCCACTCCTTCACCTTCCCGGATAAGCCCTAGTAGCAAATGTTCGGTTCCAATGTAATTGTGGCCAAGCTGTCGCGCCTCATCCCATGATAGTTCCAGCACACGTTTGGCGCGCGGCGTAAAGGGAATCTCTACCGCTACAAATCCCGAACCACGGCCGATGATCTTTTCTACCTCGATTCGCGCATCCTTGAGAGAGACGCCCATGCTTTTCAGAGTTTTGGCAGCGACACCTGTTCCTTCGCCGATCAGGCCAAGAAGAATTTGCTCGGTGCCTACAAAGTTATGCCCCAGGCGACGTGCCTCCTCCTGGGCAAGCATGATGACCTTGATGGCCTTCTCGGTAAACCGCTCGAACATCTCACACCTCTTTGTTGGCTGGCCGCCAGATGGCCCAGCGTAAAGATCTTACCACAACAGGTCTGGCGGTAATCAGCCAGTCATTCCAGCCTTCTGGCATTGGTTGCTGGCCAATCATGGCACTCTACTCGGTCCTCATGTTCCTCCGCCTCCGGTTGGGATAACTCATCCCGTAGCCGCGACCTGATATCCTCGATTTCATCTTCACGCGCCCGCTTCATCCGTTCTAACTGGGCAATCCTTTCTGAAATCCGCCTGATTTCTTCCTCTTTTTGGATTTTTAACTGATCTAGTTCATTTTGCAAACGAATAATGCGCTCTACCCCTGCGAGATTTATACCTAGTTCTTGCGTCAAATTCTGAATATACATCAAGCGTTCGATATCATGTTGTGAATAAAGACGGTTTTTACCATGTCGCTTGGGAATGACCAGACCTCTGCGCTCATAGAGGCGCAAGGTTTGTGGATGCATATTCACGAGCTCCGCGGCGACGCTGATGATATATAATGGTCTGTCCTTGGAACTCTGTTCGAACACCGTCTTGAACCCCCATTTGGTATCTTTTACCCTCGCGGGTGGGCAGTCTAACCGCCCGAAATTAACCAGCTTGCGTGAACTATTATCAAGTAATCTAAGCAAAAATATAACATACTTAACGGCCTAGGTGCAAAAATAGTTCGTCCACTGGTCACAGGCGCCAGGACTGCTTAGCCTGAATTTTTTTCTTTTTACAGCGGTCCATTCCCGCCCATGCAGATTAGAGTGCTTTCTTTTCTTCATCGGCCAAGGCTTTGAAGATCCAGGATTTGATTAGTGTCTGGTAGCGCATTCCTTTTCGTTTGGCGACGTCCTTCACCCGGTTTATGACACCCTCGGGAATCCGGAACTGTACCTGCCGTGATGGATCAGTAACAGGGGGCCGTCCCATTCTCCGGGGGCTAGTGGCCAAGAGAGCGGCGAGCTGAGGATCTCCCGCTTCGTCGATCTCTGTGTACTCGTGAATATCCTCACGATGCTCAGCCCACCAGCGGGCTTCTTCATCCTCGGTATCAAAATGAGGCATCAGCTTTTTCACTACTACCTTCCCCTTTTCTTTTGGTATTGGCGGCAATGCGTGGGGTTAGCGTTGTAAGCCGTTATCACACGGACACGATTTGACCGAATCGTATAGGCCACCAGGAGAATTCGTTCACCAACCGATCCCAGGAATGCCTGTCGCTGTTCGCCATCTACTATCCGCACTTTCAGAGGAACGCGGAATCCGAAGAACGCTGCCTCTGCTTCCTCAGGTTCGACGTCATGAGCTGCGATGTGCTCGATGTTAGCTTCGTCCCAGTCGAACTCCATACTCTATCTTAAAAGTAGCAGACTTTTTGTCAACACGAAAAGTAAAACGGCAAGTTACTGGTCGGTTGCCTTTGCAAGACTCCGAATGTAAGGAGCGGACATGGCTACCACTTCACCATGCGCCTTTAACATTTCCAGGTCGCTGGGGCGTTTGGTCTGAAATCTGTGGAAAAGATAACCAACCAAGGCGCCGGCCACCAGCGAGCCGATGGCTATATACGCATTCATCCGGTGCCGTATGCTTGCTACGCGCGGCAGCTTATTACCGATGACAGCGTCGGCTGCCGCATTCGTGGCGGCGATTGTGAATAGCGTTGCTAATATTGTCTTCGGGCGGCGTTCCCTTGGGCTATTGATTTTGTTATCACCACTTTCGAATTCACCAATCTTTCCCTGGAACGCTACCGGTGTGTTCTTGTATACAACTCCTACCTCGAAACCCTGGCCTGATGCCACGTAGTGATCGTTCCCGATGCGGAAGAACATATTATCTGCTCCGTTTTTCGGGGCTTTTTTCTTGGCGGCTTCGACCTCTCCTGGCCGCAGCTTGATCGCGATGTCATATGGCAATTCATAGCTACCTAGCTTCAAGAGATCGCTCATGGCTCTTCCTCCTCTTTATCACTCCCAATGAAGTGCAGTTTGTTAAATAGCTTCCCTTTTTGTTATAGAACTGTTGATT
>JACQUT010000182.1 GCA_016267585.1 Cyanobacteria bacterium NC_groundwater_1444_Ag_S-0.65um_54_12 | reverse complement strand
TTAGATGAGATAGCGACTTGTCATCGATTATAAGGTCTCCTGTATGAATCTTTACTACAAAATCAGCTATATTTGTCGGAATAAAAGGCTGATTTGGCTCAAAAACATGAATGTCAGCCACCAGATCAGGCATTTCTGCCACGATATCTTCATCAAGGCGATAAATTACATTGTGAGTGTAAAATTGGCTGGCGCCACCTTTAGGCTCCACGAAAAGTTTGTGGCGTTTGGGGTTATCAATGACTTGCGGTGCTTTGCCGCAAGCTATTATGACAGCGACCATCGCCACAATGAGGGCGATCAGGTACTTGCGCGCTGCCATTGCTCCTCCTTGTAAGGGTGCTCAAGCTAACCATCAGATCAGGATCTGTAATAGTTATAGTGTTAATAAACCGAAATCGCCTAAAATAATGGTTAAATTTACTTTATGATAGGCAGGCACTATAAAGATTAAAGGCAATTTTAACAAAGGGGTCAGACCATTGAGAAGGCTAAACTGGGCCTGGTTGGCGGTAATCATGGCTGGTTGTGGCATGATCTACAGTGGTAATTTACTGCTGCCGGCTAGCCAGGAAACCGAGCCCACTGCACTGAACCTGACGTCAGCAGCCATGCTCGATGGCAGCCAAGACGAGCCAGATCCAGGATCTTTGCCCGCACCAGCGGGGCGGAGCGGCGAATGGCTGATGGTATCCAATCATGTGCATTCGACTTTTTCGTCAGATGCTAAACAGTCACTAGCGCAACTTATCGAACGTGCCAGAGTTGCTGGCCTGAACAGCTTGATTTTGACCGACCATAACACCATGCAAGGTGCCGATACCCCGGAATTCAAACAGGCCCCGCTGGTAATGGTCAAGGGAATAGAATGGGGTGCCAGAAGAGACCACGGTGAACGGGTAGTTGGCCACGCTGGACTGATCGAGCTGGCTGGCAATGCTCCGTTGCCTACTAACGTTTCAATTGATCAGATGGTCGATCTGGCACTGCGAAGAAAAGGTTTCATTATTGCCAATCATCCCTTTTTGCGCGGTATTTCCTGGGCCGCCACCGATCTACACCCGGCAGTGGGGGCTATAGAGGTCTGGAATAGCTGGTGGGCATTGGTAGATCCGCTCACTCGCAATAACCGGGCCAAGGATTGGTGGGAACACTATCTGGCGACTGGTCGCCGGGTTACTGCTTTAGGTGGCTCCGATTCTCATGGACATGTTTATGATTCGCCAACCCGCCCGGTTAACCTGGTATTCGCGACCAAGCGCACTGCCGGCGCGATCTTGGAAGCTATCAGTGCCGGTCGGGTTACCGTAGAGGCGACGACGCGCGCTGCACGCATCATGCTGGAAGCTGATCCGCAAAATGCTGGGTCTTGGTCCGTCATGCAAGGTGAAGAGCTAACAGTAGCTAAAGCCGGACCAGTTCCGGTGCGTGCCCGGATCAAAGGCGGCAAAGACCTCACCGTAGAGTTCTATGGCAAGTCCGGTCTGCTAAAAGCTTATCGTGTAGCGTCCGATGATGCGACGATTCGGTTCGAAATGCCTGTTCAACCGGGAGATGGCGATTACGTGCGTGCCGAACTCAAAGCTAGACCAAACCATTGGTGGTCACTCACGGCTTTAACTAATCCGATTTACTTGCGGTAAACGTTTACTCGTCAGACGGTGCCATCCGGAGCCAAGGGGCAGCTAACAGGCGTTCACGATAAGTTTCAAGCACTTGCTGGAGTTCTGCCGCAGTTTTGGCTTGGTTGACTCGTGCTCGTACTTCGGCTGATTCAGGAAGACCACGGGTATACCAAGCCACATGTTTCCGACTTTCTGCTACTCCGATTTGTTCACCCTTTTCGCTTACTAGCATTTGGCAGTGCTCGATTGCCATGGTCAATCTTTCATTGTCAGTGGGCTCTGGTAGTATTTCACCCTTTTCAAAATAATGAGCAATCCGGGCCAGCAGCCACGGATTGCCTTGAGCTGCTCGCCCGATCATCACCCCGGAACAGCCAGAGTCTCGCAGCTTGCGGGCCGCGGTTTCCGGATCCCGGATATCGCCGTTACCGATGACCGGAATGGCCAGGGCGGCGGATATTTCGGCGATCGCCCCCCAGTCTGCCGTGCCCGAGTACAACTGGCTGCGGGTACGGCCATGTACGGTAACCATGCTCACCCCGCAAGCTTCGGCTAATTTTGCCACCTCTAGATAGTTTCGCTGTTTATCATCCCAACCTAGCCGCATCTTGATGGTGATTGGCACGCGTCCGGCTAGCGCTCGATAGAGGGCCCGCAGGATGCGTTCTAGTAATTTGCTATCTCTCAAGAGTGCGGATCCATCGTAATTCTTGGCAATCTTGGGAACTGGGCAACCCAGGTTGAGATCCACTACATCCGCTCCCGCTTCGGCCGCTAGCAAAGCAGCATGGGCCAGGGGATCCGGAGCATGACCGAGCAACTGTATTCCTAACGGACGCAGCGCTACCGGCACGGTAAAAGGCAAGCTTTTCTTCGTCTGCAACAAACCTAGCGCACTGAACATCTCGTGAAAGGCCAGCGATTGCTGATCGAAGCGGCGGACGATGCGCAAGTATGGCAGATCGCAGATCCCGCACATGGGAGCTAGCATGACCTGACTCGCCAGTCGCAAGCTACCGACGCGCAGCATATTTTGTCTCCTGCCTCCTGATCCGAACGCTTGCTTGAACGACTGGCTTGCGAATTCGGCCAGGACCCCCTGGCCGAATTCCATGGGACATATGTTTAAAAACTAGCTTACAGTGCTACTACCGGATCGTGGACTTTCTGTGACGAAACGGTCACCTTCTTGGTGAGAGTATTGTAAGCACCCTTGACTTCTATTTCGGTGGTCTTGCCCATGCCCATATCCTCGGAGACGGTCATCAGGAGGGTGTAGGTGAAAAGATGGCCCAGTGGCGTGGCGCTTACACTGATCGAATTGATGGTCATGCGATCTTCCGGGATGCGCGGCTGGGCGAGGAAATGAGTCCGGATGGCCGCAATGACGCTCTGTTGGGTTGGTGGTTTCTTGGCCGCGGCGTTTACAGCAGAAGCCTGTGCTGACTGCAAGTTAGCGCCATTTACGGTTGGCTGGCCGCAGCCGACCAGAGCCGAGACGCTCAAGGCTAGCAGTAGAACGGTACTTATCAAATG
>JACQUT010000181.1 GCA_016267585.1 Cyanobacteria bacterium NC_groundwater_1444_Ag_S-0.65um_54_12 | reverse complement strand
TTGGCATGGGCCTTGCTCAAGCAGGGTGACAAGTCGGCTGCGGCTTTGGCGTTTCGCAAAGCGGCCAGCAACCTGCTCGATCGCCAGCTCCAGCGCGATGCCTATTATCGCCTGGCACTGTTGCTGCTGGACACAGGTAAATACCAGGAAGCTCAAGCTGCGCTGCAACAAGTGCAAGCACTTGCTGCCGGTGCCGCTGACCAGGAGGTGTCTTTTTATTTGGCACAGAGCCAGTTGCGTTCCGGTGAGCTAGAAGCAGCGGCGAGAGGCTTCGGCGCCATAGCTGATCAAGCAGCAGATTCGCTCCGGGGACGCCAGGCTCGTTACTATCAAGGACAAGCTTTATGGCAAATGGGACGTTTCCGGGAAGCCGGAACAATCTTTGAAGGGCTAGCACTCCAGGCTGCCGCGGTGGGAGAAGAGCGAGTGACAGCACGCTTGCGCGCAGCAGCAGCTTACTTCTCGGCTGACCTCTTCGAGCGCTCTGCTGAGTTGTACGCTCTGGTGAGTGCCGATGCCTCGGCTTCCGAGGCAACCCGACGCGAAGTGCTTTCACCCCTGGCCAAAGCCTACCTGCAGGCCAATCGGCTTTCGGAAGCCGAGGGGATATTGATCGGCGCTGCATCCGGGAATCCATGGGTTACGCCCATGCTCTTGCAGGTAGCGAAAGGTTACGCCAAGCAAGGAAAGTGGCGCGAGGCTGCTGCTGTCTATGGCGAGATCCCGAACGCCGACCAGTCTACGCGCTGGGAAAGAGCACGCGCCACGCGCCAGAGCGGCGAGACGCTGGCAGCCACCGAGCTTTATGAGGCCCTCGTTGCCAGCGCGAATAGCAATCGACCGCAGATCTTGTTAGAACTGGCAGATACCTATGGTGAACTGGAGCAGTTAGCAAAGGAGCGCTCGACGCTAGAACGCCTGGGAATAGAGCCCATGGCAACTGTCAAGCTGTCCGAGGCAACCAGCCAGGCTTGGCAGCGCTCAGGTGAGCGTGCTTTCAAGAAGGAACAATTCACCGAAGCGACCTTGGCATTTCGCACCGCTGAGCGCTACGCTGCCCAAGCGACGCCGGCGGCCTGGAAGGCTCGGTATTGGCTCGGGTCAGCTCTGCTGGCGAGTCACCGCTTCGAAGACGCTCTCCTGGAGCTTGGCCGCCTGACCGCATCCCGCACGGTGCCGACCAAAGCGGACTTGGAAATTTTTAACAACTGGCGTTCGTTAGCTTTGCTAAAACAAGGTGAGGCACTCGAACGTCTCAGGCACTGGGAGGCGGCTCGAGCAGCCTATCGTGAAATGGTCAAGGATCCGTTGGTCCCAGAACGCGATCGCCAAGAAGCGTTGGCACGCTTGGCTTGGATTAAACAGAATGTGCCGAACTAGACCGTTTCCGATACGCCTGAACGTGACCGCCGACCGTACCGGGCCGTACCCGCCCGGTGGTTGTAGAATAACCGTATGATGATCGGGATAGGCAGGATACACGTGTGAGATGTTGGTGGACGGTTCTGATCGCATCGGTAGCCAGCTTGCTGCTCTACTCGAAAGAGTCGGCTGGGGCCGAGCGTCCGGCTGCTGATGGACCACCGGGATCTGAGCGCTCCGCAGAAAAATTGCCGATAGCGCTGCCGGCTCTCACCATAGAGGGACGCCAAGAACGGCCTGATGTGGCAAGTGGCAGCAAATTAGCGCCAATAGCTTCAACTACTGCCACATTGCTACCTGCTACGCAGCCAGCGCGTGCTACGCTCGATCTGCTGCAACAGCTACAGTTTCCAGTACCGCCACCCGCAGAAGTAGCCGCCAAGACAGTGGAGACAGTGGACCGCCTTCCTTATACCGCCTGGTGGGGCGGGCTAGGTGGTCTGCCGCTGAGTGCTACCCAAATGGGGCGCTATGATCTGGGGCTCTACCATGGTCAGCGCTGGGGACCGGTGCTTGCGGTGACCGACTTGGCCATTCTCGCCCATGACCTCGATCGCTGGAGCTCATGGAGATTGCAAGAGCAACTCTCCTGGAGCGAGGTAGCCTGGGCAACGCTAGCGCTTCGGCGCGCGGAGCAAGCAGTCGATTCGGCTTGGGCCTTGCAGCAAGGGGCAAGTAGCGAGGTGAACTGGACGCGAGACCGGCTAACTTTCCGGCTGGCTGCCGAGGGTGGTCAGGTCTCCAGTATCACAGCGCGGCCAAGCCCGGGCATTGCCGCAAGTGCTACCACGGTAAGCCTCTACGATATCGCGGCGCAGGCCATTCATGAACTCGATCTGGGCTGGGAAGATCACTTGACCAAGCTCGAGCTGTTGCTAGGCCAGCAGGGGGCCAGCGGGGGCGGCGGCGGTTGGGCCAGTCCCCACTTGCGCTTGAAAGTCACTGATTTTTGGATCATGCCCGAGTACGCTCTGTCATTCGATTACGGCTTGGGATTAGCGCTAGCGCGACGGGTACCATATCTAGATCCAGCGCTGCGCGTGCAATGGCAGCCGGGAGCGATCAGTGGCCCTGGCCTGGAGCTGCCGAGCGCGCCGACCCAGTTATGGGCCAGCTTGCAGACCGAAACGCGCTTGCCGAATTTTGAAGAGCTATATCAAGGGCGTATGCGGATGGTGGGCAACGCCGAATTGTATCCACAGCGCGCCGAACCGAAATTAGAGCTAGGAATTGGCCACCGTTTCAGCGAACGGTGGTATGCGAATGTCACTGCCAGGTATTTGCGGGTAAAAGACTGGATTTATCCGCGATCGAGCGCAGGCTCGCTCTGGCAACCCTGGAACTTCCAGTTCTGGCAGAGCGTCTACGAATGGGAAGCGCTGTCCCAATTTCTCTGGTCCGAGCAATTGATGCAGCAGTTGTCTTGGCGATTGCAAAAGGCGGATAAACTAGGGCAACTGCTGCAGACGGTCAGTATGCGACATGACAGCGCTTGGCTGGATGGCCGTTTGCAATTAGCGATCGGCACTTCGCTAAACTATATACTATTAGGTGCCGAACAAAATGGCGTTCCCGGTATAGGTAGTGATTGGTTAGCCGACTGGCAAATCAGCTACCGGCTTACACCACTTTGGCAGGTATATTTAGCAGGCAATGATTGGCACGTTATTCCGCCGCGCGAGCCGGCAGCAGGATATTTCGCGACACCGGCCCTCATCTCGGCGGGGATCAAAGCAAACTTCTGAGATGACACGCTATTACCAGGTGAGCGTCAGTACTGATGCCTGGTTCACCTCGCTGGTGATTCATGCCTGGCTTTTTGTCTTGCTTCTCCTGATCCCGGTAGCCACTCCCCTGGCATTGCCCCCATTTACCGAACCACTTGAACTTACACTTCTCGATCTGGGGCCAGCTGGAGATCAGCTAACTAATGCGGATGACCGGCCAGCTCCCAAACCATTGCCGGCGCGGCCGGTACAGCATGCGGCAAACCATCGGCTAGCGGTTGTGCCGCCGGCACCAGCCGATCCGGAGCAGCCGGTGGAACGAACGGTGCACCAGCCAACAGCTCCGGATCAGGCAGCCCAGATAGCAAAGCATGACGAGCCGGATGCGTTAGCCCTGGCAGCGGAAGAATTGCGACGAAACAGCGTGCTGCAGGAGCGAGAGAGAGAGCTCGCAGCAGCAGCCATGGCAAGAAGCCTATCAGAGCAAGGTAGCAGCAAAGAACTGGCAGCTGGCGGCATGGCAGCTAATGGCCGGGGGCTGACCGGCAACTTGGCTGGCCGCAAGGTGTTACATATTGAAAAGCCAGTGTATCCGCCCGGCGCCGAGGCGCGACAAGTGGAAGGGATGGTCTATGCGAGACTGCGCGTGGCACCGGGCGGGCAAGTGATAGCTGTCGATATTACCCGCTCCACCGGCGATCTGGAGCTAGATCAGGTGGCGCAGGAAGCATTCCGGCGCTGGCGCTTCAGTCCCCTACCGGATGATCATGCCGGAGTCGATCAAATCGGAGAGGTCCGTCTGACGTTTGTGCTACGCTAGCAGCAGCTCGCTCTAGCTCCCAGGAAGAGGGCGAGCCGGGTTGCCAGGCTACGGACAAAGCGGCAGCAATGGCCCGCTTGAGCCGATTGACCAGGTGATCTTGACTGGTGCTCAGGGAAGAGCAACCGTTCAGCAATTCAGCCAGCGTGATCGGATCTGGGCCAGGTGCAAAAAATACAGTCTGGCTGACTGGAGGCGTTGGCAGCAGCTTGATCGAACCGTGTTGCAAGAAGCAGCCTCTGCGCCGCAGCTGCGCTGCACCGGCCAGTTTCCGGCTTCCTACCACGAGATCGGCTCGGCTTCTGGCAGCGAAGCAATTGGCCGATCGCGGTATGTCTCGCTCTTTACCTGGTTCAATCACGGCTGGGGCGCCCAGGCTCTGGATAGCGAGGGCAATCGCCTGGGCTATCCGACGATAACTAGTCACTATCGGTTCATTTGACGCGTAACCGGTGATAGCGTAGGTCAACTCACCGGTATGCAAAACTGCACGTCCACCAGTAATGCGTCGCACTACCTCGATACCTAACCTCTGGCATGCCATCAGATCGATGTCTCGCATATCCTGGGCATAGCCCAAGCTCACGGCAGCTGGCGACCAGGAATAGAAACGCAAAGTGGGTGGTGCTTCTCCAGCAATCAAGGCTTCCAGCATCGCCTCGTCGAAGGCCATGTTCCAGGCTCCCGATGCCGATCCATCGTCTATCAGACGCATCCCCAACTCCGCAAAATTACCGGGTATGCCTACCCAATTTATAGCTAGCATTGTAGGATTTTAATATGACGATTGCCGAAGCAGCCAAGCGGCTCGGAATTTCGGTGTCGCTGGTCCGTCATTACGAAAAGGCGTTCAATTTACAGTTCGCTCGCAATTCTGGCGGTCAGCGTATCATAACTGAACAAGATCTCCAGAACCTTCGTATTATCCGGTCTTACCGCGATCAGCACCTTTCAATCGAAGCAATTCGCAGCCAGCTAATTGCCACGCCTTCTGACAACCAGCAGATAGTGCCTGATCTAAAAGAGGTGCTTACTGCACTGATAGCCAGGCAAGATCGGCTAGAGCAAGTAGTGCAAACGCAACAAGAAGCAATTGGCCAGTTGCTCGGTGAAAACACCCAGTTGCGGCTGGCCAACGAACGCATCCAGCATCTATTGTCGGCGCCACGAGATCCGGATCCGATCCTGCAACAAAGGCTACAAACCTGCGAAGAATTGTTGGCTGCCAAGGACCAGGTAGCACAATCGGATACTTTTAAAGCCTTGCAACGACGTATTTTGGATCTGGAGGCGGCAGTCGCCATGCGTGAAGAACCACCAAGACGCGACGAAGATAGTTTGCTGGAAACTTTGGTGGATGCCATCCAGCAAGAAGCGAAACGTCACAGACCATGGTGGCGTTTCTGGGCATGATGTTAGCGATGTCATGGCGGTGCGACGAAAAATCACATCAAGCTAACGGTGAAACGTTGGCATCGCCCTTATATGAGGAACTGTCCGACAGAGCGGCTCGCAATTGCGCCGGCAAAGCAATGGCAGCACCACGGTTGTCTAACATGACCAAGCGGGTTTCGCCAGTAGCCAAGAGTTCAGCGCCCCGGAACACGCGATAAGTAAAAGTAATGGCCCGCGAGAGTAACGCTACCAAGCTAGTCGCGACAGTGAGCAGGTCATCATAATGTGCCGGCGCGCGATAGCACACGTTGGCACTGACCACTGCCATGAACTTCCCGCTTGCCTCCAGAGCCAGGTAATCCACTCCTCGGGCACGCAGAAAAGCTGCTCTCCCGGCTTCAAACCAAACCAGATAAACCGCATGATGGGCTACGCGCTGGCCGTCGATTTCTGCATAACGAACACGTATTTCGGTACTGACCGACTGACCGATACTCGAAACCATTGATCAAGAG
>JACQUT010000180.1 GCA_016267585.1 Cyanobacteria bacterium NC_groundwater_1444_Ag_S-0.65um_54_12 | reverse complement strand
TCATAAGCTAGAGGACGGCTGGCACATCACGGAGGATGCGGGGCGTGGTTACCGCAGAGTGGTCCCATCGCCTCTTCCCCAGGCGATCGTAGAATGCGACGCTATCAGGGCATTGCTGGCGGCGGGCTTCATCGTGGTTGCCACCGGCGGCGGTGGTATTCCAGTGACACGCGCCGCCGATGGGACGCTCAAAGGCGTCGATGCTGTCATTGACAAGGATTTTGCTTCTGCTTTGTTGGCCACCAGCCTCCAGGCAGCGCTTTTCATGATTTCGACCGCGGTGGAACGAGTAGCCCTGAATTTTAATAAGCCAGATCAGCAAGATCTTGGCGAATTGACTTTAGAAGAAGCTGAAACCTATCTGGCCCAGGGGCAGTTCGCTGCTGGCAGCATGGGGCCCAAGATCAAGGCGGTGATCGACTTTCTGCGACAAGGAGGGCAGCGGGCGATCATCACTTGTCCCGAGGCGATCGCCACCGCCCTGCACGGTAAAGCCGGTACCTCGATCAGGGTTCGAGACGCTTCTTCGAGCCTTAGCTCATTGCGCACAGTGCCTGATGATTTCTAATAGTTCGCGCTGACGAAAGGGCTTGCGCAAGACATCATCAGCGCCCGCTAATCTGGCGGCAGCCAGGTTAGCGGTTGAGACCGAAGCGGTATGCGCAATGATCAGCAGATTAGCAGTAGCGGGGTTGGCGCGTAGCTGGCGGATCAACTCCAGGCCATCAAAAGCGCTTTCCCGCATCTTCAAATCCACCAAAGCGAGATCCGGCTGTTCGCTGATTGCCAGATCGAGCCCTGCCTCTGAACATTCGGCTAACAAAGTACGATGACCGGCACTTTCTACGATGAGTTTGATAGCTTTGAGCGTGATGGGTTCGTCTTCGACTATCAGGATCTTCATCCTATCAGTTCTTCATCTTTCGGATAAGAAAGTAAAGGCGGTGATTCGTCGTCTTCAAGTATGTCAGGATGACGTAACGAACCGCTATTGCTCGCGATGGAATTACTAACCGGCTCTTTGGCTCTATTTTCGGTAAGCAAAGCCGTCACATGTTCGCTAGCCGGGAGCACGTACCGGAAAGTGCTGCCTTGCCCTACCGTACTTTCAACCGCAATGCGCCCCCCCATGAGTTCCAGAAGATTTTTCACGATATTCAGGCCTATGCCAGTTCCACCGTGTTTTCGGGTAGAAGAGGAATCGACCTGATAGAAACGATCAAACAACCGGGGAACAGCCTCCTCGGGGATTCCTATTCCGTTGTCGCTGACCTCGGTAATGACGCCGTCGGCCGCCTTGTCTGCATAGCAACGAATGTGGATGGTACCACCCTCAGCGGTGAACTTCATGGCGTTAGATAGCAAATTACGCAGCACTTGTTGTGTACGGTCCAGGTCCGCAAAAATAAGCGGCACGTCTGCTCCGATTTCGACCAGTACATTTTGTCGCTTGGCTCGCCCGAAGGCGCGCGCTCCTTCCACGATGGGATCGATCATGTTTGCGGGAGGAAAAGCTACCGGCGAAAGCTCAAATGCGCCTGCTTCCAAACAATTGAGATCCAGCAGATCCTCGACCAAGGTCGTCAAACGATCCGCTCCTTCCATGATACAGTGAATAGCTTCGGCTTGTTCAGCAGAAAGCGTGCCTAATAATCCGTCTTCCAAGCTAGATCCGTAAGCGGCGATAAAAGTAATGGGAGTTCTGAGCTCATGACTGATATTGGCCAGAAAATCTGCCTGTAGCTGATCGAGTTTTCGTAATTCGCCTACTAGTTCCGTAAGTTTGGCATTTGCCTCTTCTAGCTCGGTGGCTTTATCCGCCAAACGATGATAGGCGGCACGCAATTCGCTGGTTCGCTCTGCTACTTGCGTTTCTAACCCGAGATTCACTTCGTTTACCCGTCGGTAAAGGGTGTCCAGTTCTTGTAACTGGGATTGAATCCGCTCCGCTTGCTTGCGGCTTTCGATATTTTGCGCTTGCAAACAGGCGTTCGAATCAGAAATCTCTGTATTGAGAGTGCCTATTTTCTCGAAATTTTGACGGATTTGCTTCATCAGCGTTCGATAGACTTGGGTCAACAATCGAAACTCTCTGATACCGCTGTAATTCAGGGTAGCGGTTTCCAGATGGAAATCTTGCCGGTCGGTTCGCCTGGTCATTTCGGCAGCTAGCATGTCGAGGGGTCTTATGAGCCGGCGCGCCGCGCCCAAAGCGACCAAGAAACAGACAATGACTGTCAAGACGATGAACACCAGAAAATTCCGGAGATTTCTGAGCGGATTGACCAATACATGGGCAGATGGCTGACTGACTACCACGCCCCAGCCAGTCTCACCGATATGCCTGAAGGCACCCAAACGTTCTTCACCGTCCACCCGATCGCCAAAAAAGGTCGAGACATACTTGATGGTATCGTCTTGGCCCTTGATCAAGGCCTCGACCGGCGGATTGTTCTTGATATTTCGTCCCGGTCCAAAATTTTGGGCCGCCAAGATAGTACCGCGGCGATCCACGAAGAAAATATAGTAGCGTTCCTCGAAAGGATACTGATTGGTAAATTCCCGCAAGAGAAACTCTAAACTGATACTGGCCCGGATAACGCCGGCAAATTGACCAGGCTGTTGGTAATAAGGCAAAACCATTGCCACCACGGGCTGGCTAATGAGCTGGGAAACGAAATAATTAGTATAGATGAGCTGACCGCTGGTTTGCGCTGCCGAAAAACTCTCCAGTTCATCGATCATACGGCCTTCATTGGGGCGTGCAGATGACTTCATTACCAGACCAGTAGCATCAGTTACCACTAAACCGGCAAACTGCGGATGGCTCTGCGTGACTTCGGACAATTGATTTGCCAAACGGTCAGGAGTGCCAGTCATGGTTCCGGCAATCGTCAATAGCGCTTTTCTGGTGTCTTCGAGCGCATATAACAGATACCGTTCTACCAGTCTGGCCACTCCCATGGTCTGTTTTTTCGAGACTTGTTCTATACGATCAATATCCTGTCCGTATTGCCAAAAAGAAATAAGTGTTGCCATGACCAGCGGGATCAAGGTGACGCCCAGTAACAAAATGATCAAATATTGCCATAGTGACCAGCCGAGTTTGGTCAACGCTAAACCCTACCCTCTTTCTTGCTGCGTAGCTCTTGGTGATAGCTAAGCAGAATTGTTATCGCTGGCTTGCGGCAAGTAAAGCCTCAATGTTCCCGCTTGTAAGTAGCGAACACCAGGGACTTTAACCATTTGCTGCCAAGCGAGCATCCTGGCGCAAGAAATGCAACGCACCGCGAATCTCTTTGGCTTATCAACGTATCTCATCTCACTGCTTGTCATTGTCAACGCACTTTGGTGGTACCAAGATCAATCGCTTCTGGGCCAACGCTTTTGCAAAATCCACCAGATGTCGTTGCAGAGTAAAGAAACGAATACCCAACCCGTCCCAGGTGTAGTGCCCGGACCACTGATTGCCAGCGTCGATCCAGCAAATTACCAGGTAACCTTCTGGAACTTGCTCGACAGCGAGGGTCCAGTTAGGCTCTTGCGGTTCAAAACAGATGCGTTGACGACGATTAGCCAACAATTCTTGCAACAAGTTATCCAGGATCTCCAGCTCGTCACGTGGACTGAGTCCCAGCACGCAACGCTTGGTATCCGGAGGGTTTGTCGTAGCTTCATTGACTTCAGGCAGCGCTAAACCAGCATTATCCAGATCCGCCAAGATTTCCCGACGCTTTCCTGAAGTCAAGGTCAACCGAAAAGGCAGCCAAATACCGTTATTTTGAAAGGGGAAGCCGAATTCCCAGGAAATCTCGGACAAAACGCTCCGGTCTTCACTTTGCAGGCAAAGGATAGTATTTACGGACACTAGTGTTTTACCGTGCAATTCCTTTAGTTAACTGGGGCATTGCCGATGGTATCTCCAGGAGAGACGGAAGCTGCGGAGGCTTCCCGGATACTAGCGCAGGGAAGCGTGGCCATAGCGAAAGTAGCGATTCCCATGTCAACGAACGAACCAGGTGCAGCCGAGCGCTCCATACTAGTGAGAGCACCAATTCCGATCGCTAACCTGAAAGCCATCATTGAACGCTTGTCACAATCCAACCGCTCGTGGTACCGCATCGCTAACTCCATGAACGAATTGGTACGGGCCTTGCAGGAAGTCGACCAGAATCAAAATCTTTCTTCCCGTTCGCGTCGGTTTTAAACGCTCAGCAGTCTGCTCCAATCCCAAGGAATTTCGCTTTACGCGAAAGTCAGAGCCCACGACGCCAAGGTGATCCGCAGCGAGTTCATGGATTCCTGACATCTAGGTCGAGACGCACCAGCTCG
>JACQUT010000209.1 GCA_016267585.1 Cyanobacteria bacterium NC_groundwater_1444_Ag_S-0.65um_54_12 | reverse complement strand
CCAAGGACGGCAAGCGGCTCTCGTTTGAAATCACTACTACTACCGGCCGCAAACCGCGCGAACTCACCGAACAAGTGTTGATGGCTTACCTGAAAGCTGTCGGTATCGAGCTGCGGATCAACAACGTGCCGGGAGCCAAGCTGTTCGGGCGACCAGACGGTCTCCTCTATCGTGGCGAATATGACTTGAGCCTCTATGCCTGGGTCAGCAATCCCGATCCTAACAATATCTTCCTTTGGCATTCCCAGCACATGCCACCCAATGGACAGAACTATTCACGTTACAGCAACCCCGAGGTAAATAGGCTAACCATGGCAGGTAATTCTACCATCGATACTGCCAAGCGCAGTGAGATCTACCGCAAGATTCAAGCTATTCTCGCCGTCGATCTACCCATGGTGCCCCTCCTGCAATGGACCACTCTGGATGCGGTAAACACCCGGGTAAAAGGCTTCAAGCCCAATCCCACCTCTGCCGGTAATCTTTGGAATTGTCAAGAATGGTACATAGATCAACAATGAGCAACCGTTCCATGCGCACATGGGCAGCCAGCTTGCTGCTGGGAATCACTTTTCCCTGGCTAGCCGCCTGCCAACCGGATAAGGGGGAAAGACCACGGCAAACTGGCGAGAGTAAGTCGGGGGCCGGAGCCATGGTGATAGTGCACTCGCAGCAAGAGCCTGATTCACTGAACAGAGCCATCTCTGACATGGTGGCTTCTACCGATGCTACCACACCGATCATGAGCGGTCTGATCACTGTCAACGACCGGATGGAGTATATACCGGATCTGGCAGTCGCAGTACCGACAGTAGAAAATGGCGGTGTCAAGCTCAAAGCCAATGGCATGGTAGTAACTTACCAGCTGAAACAAGCTAAATTTCACGACGGGCAAGCGCTGACCTCCGCTGATGTGAAATTTAGCTGGGAAGTTTACATGGACCCGGCGGTGCAGGTATCGTCACGCGATGGCTATGACAAGATCTCCAAGATCGAAACACCAGATCCCCAGACCGTAGTCGTACATTTCAAGACAGTCTATGGGCCTTATCTTAACCTTTTCGGCGCGATCTTCCCGCGGCACTTGTTAGAGGCGGATCGCAAAAAGCATGATAAGCCAGGTGACAGTCATTTCAACCATGCAGCCTGGAACCGCCAGCCCATCGGTTCGGGACCTTTCAAGTTCAAAGAATGGGTCTCTGGCGATCACATCAGTTACGAGGCAAACCCGGAATATTACGGGACCAAACCTAAACTAGCCGGGTTGATCATGCGCATAGTGCCGGATGAAAATACCGCTTTCGTCCAGCTCAAGAGCGGAGATCTGGATATCTATCAACACGCTGCCCTAACGCAATACGAACAGCTCAAAGCGCTCTCGGGGATAGTGTTGCATGAAACCCCCAGCTTGTCTTACGAACACGTGGATTTCAATCTGCAAAATCCCCGGTTGCAAGATCTAAGAGTCCGTCAGGCGATCGCCCTGGCCGTCAACAAGCGTGAGATATCCCAGCGCATTTACAAAGGCCTGTACCCTCCGGCCTACAGCGATCAATCACCGCTAAGCTATGTCTATAACAGTGCCGTGGAGTCCAAATATCCCTTCGATCCGGCCAAGGCGCGACAACTCCTTGATGCGGCTGGTTGGCAACCGGGATCCGATGGCATTCGGAGCAAGGCTGGTCAGCGGCTCTCGTTCAAGATCACCAGCACCACTGGCCGGAAGCCGCGTGAACTCACCGAGCAAGTGCTGATGGCTTACCTGAAAGCTATCGGCATCGAGCTGCAAATCGACAATGTGCCAGGACCCAAATTGTTCGGTCGGCCTGATGGATTGCTTCATACCGGCAATTATGATCTGGCGCTCTATGCCTGGGTGACCAGCCCCGATCCCAACAACATCTTCCTCTGGAATTCTCGGCAACTGCCACCGAATGGTCAAAACTATACCAGGTACCGTAATCCGGAAGTGGACAAGCTTACCGTCCTCGGCAATGCTACGGTCGATCGTACGGAGCGCAGCAAGATCTACCAGCGCCTGCAAGAGATCCTGGCAGACGAATTGCCAAGCCTCCCTTTGCTATTTTGGACCACTCTGGATGCGGTAAACACTCGGGTGAAGGGCTTCAAACCCAATCCGACCTCTGCTGGCAACTTCTGGAATTGCCAAGAATGGTACGTGGTGGACTGAACTCATGGGACGTTACATAATCAGACGCATTCTTACCAACATTCCGCTGCTGCTGGGCATCACCCTTATTTTGTTCGCCGTCATGCACATGATGCCAGGTGGTCCGCTGGCTGCTTATACCCAGAATCCTCGAGTACGTCCGGAAGATCTCGAAAAAATCAAACATATCATGGGTCTGGACCAGCCAGTGTGGCTGCAATATTTTTACTGGCTGGGTTCGCTCCTGGTGGGCAATCTCGGAAATTCGCTGTTCACGGGAAGGCCAGTCGCTGAAATGATCATCGAGCGGTTACCCAACACCGTGATCTTGATGGGACTGGCCCTCGGTCTCTCGATCTTGATCGGGGTTCCGCTGGGTATCTTGTCGGCGATCAAACAGTATTCGCCCTTCGATTTCGTGGTCACCACGCTGGCTTTCATCGGCTACAGCTTGCCGGTATTTTGGTTCGGCGTGATGTTGATGCTCCTTTTCGCTGCCATCCTCCACTGGTTTCCCGCCGGTGGCATGTTCACCATAGGTCAAGAAGGTAATTTCTTTGACTTGCTTTGGCACCTTTGTTTACCGGTAGCCATGCTTTCCATTGTCTCGATTGCCACCTGGAGTCGTTACACGCGCTCCTCCATGCTAGAGGTCGTCAGACAGGAATACGTACGCACGGCACGCGCCAAAGGACTGGCAGAAGCAGTCGTCATTTTCAAGCATGCCTTTCGCAATGCCCTCATCCCCGTGATAACCATCGTAGCCTTGGCGCTCCCGGGCCTTTTTGGCGGCGCCATCATGACCGAGACCATCTTTGCCTGGCCGGGCATAGGACGCCTTTTCTTCAATGCACTGGGGCAGGGCGATTATCCTATCCTGATGGCCATTTTGACCATCTCTGCCTGCTTGGTGGTGATCAGCAACTTGTTAGCCGATATCACCTATGCGGCGGTGGATCCCCGCATTCGTTATGACTGATAGCGGCGGTCAATTGAGCGCCACTATGACGTTATGTCTTGGTATGCCAGCAACTCATTTATTTGTCACATAGAGGTATTTCCCACACGATGAATGGCGTGATAGCTGAAGAACCGCGGATAATCGCACCAGTGCAGGAACTCCCGCCTGCCGAACCATTCTGGCGCATGGTGCTCCGGCGCTTCTTGAAGCATAAGCTGGCGGTGGCTTCCGTGGTAGTCTTGCTGCTGCTCGTGCTTTCTTCTATCTTCGGTCCTTATTTCTTGCCCAGATACGATGCCATCGACCTTTCCAACACTAATCAGTTTTTCCCTTCGTTAAAACATCTGCTAGGTACCGATGAACTCGGTCAAGATGTTCTGGCACGCCTGCTCTATGCGGGACGGATCTCGTTATTCGTGGGACTGACGGCCGCCATCCTGGACATAGTGATCGGCACCATTGTCGGGGCGCTATCCGGCTACCACGGAAAAACCGTGGATATGATAGGCATGCGCCTGGCGGACATGTTCCTCTGCGTACCATTGCTGATGCTGTTGCTGGTGTTGTCCAGCTTTACCCGTGGACGCACTTTCGTGCCTTTCTTGTCAGCCGATCTACAGCAGCTCGTGGTAATCGTCGTGATCATCGGCGCCACTTCCTGGATGGGAGCAGCGCGTCTGGTACGCGGCGAATTCCTCTCCCTGCGCGAGCAAGAGTTCATCGAAGCAGCTAAAGCCGCCGGAGGCAAAGCATTTTGGATCATCAGCCGACATATGGTGCCCAATGCCATGGCGCCCATTTTCGTCGCTGCTACCCTGAAAGTGGCTGATGCCATCTTGCTGGAGAGCGCGCTTTCCTTTCTGGGGATGGGCATTCAACCACCAGTACCCAGCTGGGGCAACATGCTCACCAATGCCCAGCAATATATGATCGCTACGCCCTGGTTGGCTGTCTATCCCGGCTTGATGATCTTCCTCACCGTCGTATCCATCAATTTCATCGGTGATGGGCTGCGCGATGCCCTGGATCCCAAGCTGAAGCATTAGACCCATTTGCAGCACGCGATCCCGAGCCGAGTGTACCAGTGTGTTCCCTGGCGAGCCTTTCATCAGGTATGCTGGCAACCATGACGTACCACCAGCTACCGGCAAGCGCCAGCGACCGAGAAAGTGACAAAATAAACACTCTGGCAGCCGGTGCGGATGCCATTATTCCCTTGGTTACCGGTACCTTGGTTCAAGAGAGCCAAGCCCGGGAAGCAGCGACATGGGTGGTTGCGGCCGCCACAGCCGAACTGGTCCTGGGGAAAGCAAATCCAGAAGCTTTTGCGCAGCACCTCCAAACCACGCTCTCACCTTTTGCAACGATGCCTCGCCAGCTTGGCGGTAAATCAGCAACAGACCAGCACCAAGCTTTCCGCGTAGCCGAGCTTGCCGATCGGCTCTGGCAGATCATGCGTCCCACAGCATGGGAGGCTAGCGATGGCGAGCTGCTCGGCAAGCTGTTCGAGCAAAGTATTTCAAAACAGCAACGAAAGTGTTTCGGTCAGTTTTATACACCTGGCACTATTGTGCAATTTCTGCTGCAAAGGGCTTTGGCACCGTTCGATCCGCAGCATGGCGGTCCTTTTCGCATTCTGGATCCCGCTTGCGGTACTGGTGACTTCTTGGTAGCGGCCGCCGAGTACTTGTTCAAGATCTACCGGTCCCGTCGGAAAGAATTGCTAGAATCGCAACCAGCTGGCTGCTGGGATGATCGAGCGCTGCTTGAAAGGATCTGCAGCGAGCATCTGGTGGGAACAGATAGTAACCCCTGGGCAGTGAGGGTTGCCCAGACCAGGTTAAGAATGAAGGCGCTGGCACTAGGCGCTGCCACGCCACCGCTGGTAAGAATCTGGCATGGTGATGCCCTGCGACGTGATCAAGAAAGAGCGCTGCCCTATCTCAAAGAGCGTTACCAGGCGGTAATCGGTAATCCGCCTTACGGTGCGGAATTTACGCCAGAAGAAAAAAACCATATCGCTCGCCATTACGAGTTAGGGAAAGGCCGCTACGATTCGACAGCCCTTTTCATCGAGCGCAGCCTGGAGCTACTCGACGAAGGCGGTAGGCTCGCCCTGGTGGTTCCCCACGGTTTGACAAGAACCGGAGCCTATGCAGCTTGCCGAGCCTTGCTGGCCCGCAAAGCTGGATTGCTGGCCCTGCTCGATGCTGCCACTGCGTTCCCGGGCGTAGCGCTGGAAGTGATAGCCCTGGTAGCACAGCTAGGTAAGAAAACCGGGCAAGTGGAGCTGGCGAGTCTGCGTTCCGGTCATTTGCAAGCACTCGGTGCGCAAGAAAGCGCATTTTTTCGCGATCGCCCTACCATGCCCATTTACGTCCCCAGCGACTTGGGAAAACTCATGACCAAGATCGAGCGTAACGGTCAGCCACTACGGACGATTGCTCGCATTCGCCGAGGGGCTGGCATCTCTGCTCGCCATCCCGACTTGACTACCGCTGAACCGGGAGTTCCCGTGATCCGGGGGCGAGACATAGCACGCTACCTTCCACTGCTACCTCCCACCAGCAGCTCGACTGGCCAAGCCAAGGCGCTGCGCTGGTTCTTGCCGTCGCCGCACCCGCTCTTGGCCAGATATGCGGCAGCGATTTTGACCATCGATCATATCGGTTATCAGAACATTGCTTCCGGCATAGTCGCCAGCATGCTTCCCGGCGGTAGTTTGCCGCTTGACACGGTAAATGTACTGGAAGTGGGTGAGACAATCGATCCATTAGCGCTACTGGCGATACTGAACAGCCGACTGGCTGATTGTTACTTTCGCCTGGTCATTGCCAACATGGCCCAGCTAACAGTTCATCTGGACTCCCCTACCATCGGGTCTCTGCCTATTTGCATTGGTGAACCAGAGCCGCTGTCCCGAGCAGCACGAGCGCTCGGGCTAGCCCGAGCTGCTAATTGCCCGGCTGATCGACTGGCTGATCTGGCAGCCACCGCCGACGAGATCGTGATGACCCAAGCTGGTCTGACGCCAGCCGAACGTGTGCAGGTACTGGAGTTGACGCGACCCATCTTCGCCCGGTCTAGCAGGCCAGGACGAATAGGTATGTCCCGGCGCATGTGACAGTTGCCGTAGACCGGGGCCTGACCATGGCACAAAATAATCGAATGGTCGAGAGGGCAGAAATAGAAGCGAAATATCGCCTGCGGGCGGGACAACGTGCCGAGTTGACGGCTCGGCTCGGCAAACCGGATCGCATGATCGAACAGCATGACAGCTACTTCGATGTCATGGACCGAGTGCTGCGTATCCGCCAAGAAGGCGATGATTATTGGCTTACGCGCAAAGGTCCAGTGCAATATTCTCCCGATGGGATCAAGATTCGTCAAGAAATCGAAAATTCACTTTCAGTCAATTGCGCAGCGCTCCTGGCGGAAATATTTCCCGAGCTGGGGCATCGAAAACTCATAACGGTACGCAAAGAACGCTGGGAGTACAAACGTGCTGGTTATTTGTTATGCCTGGATCGCATAGTTGGCCTGACCGAGCCCGATTTTCTCGAGATAGAAATGGTAAACGGCGATCTCTCTTTGCTGCGTTCCTTGCGTGACAGTCTAGGCCTGGCTGCCGAGCAAATCGAACGGCATTCTTATGCAGCGCTGGTGGCGCTAGCAGACAGTACTCCACCT
>JACQUT010000178.1 GCA_016267585.1 Cyanobacteria bacterium NC_groundwater_1444_Ag_S-0.65um_54_12 | reverse complement strand
CTTTGTGAGACATGCGCAAGGACTTCTCGTATTGCCAGCGTTGAAAGAAATAATCAAGCCCTGCTATCACCACCAGTGCGAGCGCCAGTTTCTGAGCAATAGTTAGTACCAAACCACCGGCAAATCCCAGGGCAGATGCCGGATGCATATCCATTGAGCGTAAGATTTGCGCTAGCGCATCTTTTACTACTCCATAGATGGTCCAGCCGATGATCAATATTTTCAGAAAGCTTTTAATCAGCTCTATGAATTGTTTCAGAGAGAATATGCGCTTGATTCCAGAGATCGGGTTAAGTTTTTTTATTCCCTCTTCAAAAGAAAGTGGCTTCAAGGTAAAAAGCACCCCAACCTGTAAGAGGTTGGCAAGCCAGGTAGCGAGGAAAGCCAGAGCAGCCATTGGTGCCGCGCAAAGGAAGACAACGACCAATGCTTTGCCGGTGATACGCAGCGCCGTGCCATAATCGAGCGGAGCATAGATCGGCAAATTTTCGAGAGTTTCGACAAAAAAAGCATGAATAGTGCGATACCAGTGCGGCCCCAGTCCATTGATGCTGTAAGCCATCACAAAAATAAGAAAAGCTATTATTACATCTTGACTTTTTAGAACATTCCCGCGTTTGCGAGCTTCTTCACGCTTATGGTCGGTTGCCGGTTCAGTTTTCTCTTCTCCGATGTTCTTTCACCCCCTGCTAAAATTTTCACGTTCCCTTATTATTATCCCTCAAGTCTTGCTCAACTGAGCCGAAAGTTGACATAGAGGCCCTGCTCTGGCGATCACAAAGAATACTCGGGTACTAGCAGAGCGAAGTTCTTTGCTGGATGGTCAGCGGAGTGAGGCATGGGAGGGGCATGTCAGGGATATGCGATGGTCCTGACAAGGCAAAAATGCGGAGGAGGTTACTCTTGTCGCTACCGCAAGTTACTATTGAGTTCTTGGATCACTTACGAAGTGAACGTGGATTGTCCGAGCATACTCTTGCCGCTTATACCAATGATTTACGGCAATTCGGCGAGTTCTTGTTAGAACTCCAGTTAGTAAATTTAGCTGACACTAATCGTATGACTATCATGGCTTATATGCGCCGTATGCGTGAACGCTCGCTAGCTGCTAGTAGTATTGCTCGCAAACTAGCTGCTCTCAAGACTTTCTACCAATGGCTGATCCAGGAAGGCAAGATCGAACGCGATCCAACGCTGGATCTGGAACGCCCCAAGCTGCCGCGCGGCCTGCCGAAAGTTTTGAATCAAACCGAGGTTGTCAAGTTAGTCGAGGGGCAGCGTGACTTGCGCGATCGCGCCATCTTGGAGCTACTATACGCTGGTGGGTTACGGGTATCTGAGCTCACTTACCTCAATGTGGCGGATATGAACTTCAATACCGGCTATGTGCGTTGTCTGGGCAAGGGTTCTCGCGAAAGATTGGTGCCGCTTTCTCGGACCGCACTGCAGGCTATCGAGGTTTATCTTTCCCAGGTTCGTAATAAACTCCGTTGCCGTTCTAACGAAAAAGCGCTATTTGTCAACTATTCTGGTAGTCGTCTGACCAGGCAAGCCATCTGGAAGGTGGTGAAAGAGGCAGCCAAGACGGCGGGTATCAGCAAAGATATCACCCCGCATACGTTACGCCATAGTTTTGCTACGCATCTCCTGGAAGGGGGAGCTGACCTGCGAGCCGTGCAAGAAATGCTAGGCCATGCGGATATCAGTACTACCCAATTATATACTCACATATCAAAACGCCATCTAAAAGGTGCCTATGCCGCGGCACGTTGTGCATTGCTTTAGTACCGATCTTCAGGCTCCAGCAGCTTGAGTCGAGGCTAGAAAAAGTTTCCTATCTAATTCCCTCACCCTTATCCCCCCCCATCCCAGAGGCGATCGCCACTCATAGCTGGCGATCGCCAATTTAGCATGCCTGGCATGTTCAAGGTTTTTTCTCAAGGGTAGCACTGGCGCGGCTGTCGGGAACTCCTTGCAGTAACCACAGGCCTACCAATAAAGTGACTAGCTCGGCTGCCAAAGCTAGTGGGTAACGAGCCATGCCCCAGCTTTGCCAGGCAAATGTTATGCCACCCCAGATCAAAGGTCCCAAAATGGCCGCAAAGCGCCCGAACAAGCTCCAAAGTCCGAAGAATTCTCCTTGTCGGGCCGGAGGGACTAACTCGGCCAAATAAGGGCGAGCCGCCACACCGGTACCACCCATGCAAAAACCGGCCAATGGTCCGACTGTCCAGAAAAATAACTCCTTGCTGCGTATGAAGATCGCCAAGACAAAAGTCACGGCCCAGAGGATCAAGCAGAGTGTCAAAGTGCGTTTTGGTGTCAAGCGATCGACGAGCAAACCCCAAAAGGCAGCACCCAGGATGGCCCAGAGGGTAGCGCATATCAACATGATTTGAACCTCGCCCTTTTGGGCATCAAATCCCACCACTTGTACGGCATAGGTGGACATGAAACCGATCACGGTGTTGACGGCATCCAGAAAGAGCAAATTGGCGAGTAAAAAACGCGCTACTCCCGGGTATTCGCCGGAAAATAGCGATCGCCAAGCTGTGGCAATACCCTTTACCGGCATTTCCGGATCGTTACCCATTTTGGCGGTGACGGCTTTTCGCTTACTCCTTTCGGAAATAAAGAAGAAACTTGGCAGTGCAAAACCCAGGAATAGCAAAGCAGTTGGCAAGAAGGCTCCTAAATTACCTTGTGCTGTTAGCCCAACTTCCCACTTCAGAAACTTGCCGGTGACAAACGGCATTACCGCAAGCATGCCGGTAATTGAGCCGACAAACCCCAAGGCAATTCCATAACCGGAAATTCGCCCGATAGTTTCCGGAGTAGAAAGCTCCGGAAGTTTAGCGTTGTAGAACACTTGAGCCAGCTGATGACCTACGCAAGCCAGGAAAAACAGGAAAAGTGCGCTGGCGAGACCATTGAACCTGGGAATCAAGGCAGTTGCAGCCACACTAATGCAACACCAAAAAGCCAGATGTGGGATACGCCGTCCTTGCCGATCCGACCATGCCCCCAAAATCGGCGAGAGCAGAGCCACTACCGCCATGGCACCGGAAAGGGTCGCCGAATAGATAATATCTGGAGCACGCAGATCTTTGATCACGTAGAGCTGAAAATATACTGACAGTATATTCATGCTCCAGATGGTGTAGGCAAAATCGTAAAGGGCCCAGGCGTGAATCGCCGACCAGTTGAGACGTTGCATCACTGTAGCTTACCAGTCATGCCGCAATAATGCTGAGAGCTCAGCTTTGCGCTGAGCTCTCACTTGGTCTTGCCGGAGAGGAGGAGCATTAGGGCAGTTACCAGCTAGATCTTTTCGGACGAATAGCCAGTCCTCCCAAAAAGTTATAGAGTAGCTAGCGGTCAGAGATTCTTTCTTTTTTATTAAATTACCGTTTGCAGATTGTTTTGCCGATAACCGGAGCTGACGGTAGAGATCTGCTTCTATCCAGGTCAATATGATAAAATGACCACCGTCTTACCGGGAGGAGTGGTAGAGCGGTCTATTGCGCCGGTCTTGAAAACCGGAGTGGGGCAACCCACCGTGGGTTCGAATCCCACCTCCTCCGCTCAATTTGCGAAATGGCCTCTTCTGATACGAAGACGGTTCCCTTCTCTTGTGTCATGATGGCCGCGGAGGCGAGCAGGTTGAAGGGTTTCCGGTATGTGGGGATTAGCTCGCCACCCGTCAACTGGCAGTTCGAAAGGATGAAATTCAGCAAGAATTGCGCCTCACTCGCTATTGCCGCTCAGACCAGATATCTCTGTTGCTGCAACTAGCCCATGGGCAATTTGCGCTGTCACCACACGAACGGCAAAAGGTAACGCACTGCGCGAGCGTATTTGTCATAGTCATCGCCAAAATGCTCTCGCATCCACCTTTCCTCGATGCTACTCTTGCGCATGAATGCCACGATTGCGAACAGCCAACCAAGAAAAGCCCCAGCTGTTCCGCCAGCGATTGCCGTTCCGAGAAATGCCAGCAAGATCCCGGTGTAGATGGGATGGCGGGATAAGGCATACGGTCCGGTGCAAATGAGCTGGTGATTCTCTTTGACGGTCACCATGCTGCTCCAGTTCCCGCCTAGCACGATGCGAGCCCAGATCGCGAAGGCGATTCCGAGGGCAGTCAAGCCTGCTCCGACGGCAAGCGTGAACTCGTCATTTGGCAACAGGTAATGACCGAGCGGCCCGACTGCTGTGATCCGCAAGAACAACAGGCTGAAGGCCGCAGCCAGAAATAGCCCGTGACTGGCTTGCAAAATGGTCGTTTCTCGCCTTGTCACCGGTTTCCCGCGCAAAGCTCCAATGGTCCAGATAAGAACGAAAATAGACCAGAATATCAAGATAAGACGATTTGGACCGAAAAACATCAGGCTTCCTCTCACGTCGGAACTAACAGGGAGTCTAATTCTCCGCTACCGACTTTGCAACCGATTGGCCAGGACACCGATGTCTGCGATTCCGGAAGGTGCTCAATGCGCCCAAAGCAGGGCACGGATAGCGAAAATCGCCTGGCCAGCTTTCAAGGCGGTACTTCTATGGTCCGCTGCTCAAAGCTCAGAAACCCGGTTTGACCAGCCGTATATTGAAAAATATTAGCAACCAATACATGTAGCGAGTAGACATATGCTGCCCGCAGCATATGAAAAAGATATTCTGACCGATCCAGTAGTCCGTCTTTGTTGAGCTCCATATAAATTGCGTCTTTTGACGTCAGCAAGCCCCGATCGATCAGGTTTTTCCAGGAAACGACCGGGCGGTCATCCGGGTTGAGAACTTTGCTGAAATATTCTCCGAAATAACGCTCCAGTGCCCTTTCAATGCAAAGATATCTTGTGTGACTGTTGCTATGTTCCAGATTCAATTCCAATAACTGCGAGGGCTTGCTTGAAACGTTCCCGCTGGGCTGCTGCCAGGGTGTGGTATCCTTGCCGCTCGAAGAAGTTTATCAATTCCTGGTGTGCCTCCGCGCAGGTCGGAACATATTTCAAGACCAGTTCCCAGATTTCCCTGGCAGATTCTGCTTTTTTGGTATTTTCGTAGTCCTGTCCACAGAGAAGGCCAATTCGAACGAAACGTTGGCGATAATACTGTCTTTCTGGCTCAAACCAGTCCAAGAAAAAGGGCTCTGCCAATAAATCTCCCCGATAGGCACCAATTGCCTCGCTGGCCAATGCCAACCACTCAGCCAG
>JACQUT010000190.1 GCA_016267585.1 Cyanobacteria bacterium NC_groundwater_1444_Ag_S-0.65um_54_12 | reverse complement strand
TTAATCTATACTATTGTTTCTATGGAATTAGCTCCCTACGCTGGTTATGCTGCCGTTTATGATCGTACCGGTCAAAGCCGTTTTGGGCTTCGCATGCTCAGTTACGCTTACAGATTATGGGGTGAACGATGGCCGGAATCAGTTCTAGACCTGGCATGTGGAACCGGCGCCACGACAGTAGCGCTCGCATTGCGAGGCGTTCAGGTAGCAGGACTGGATCGTTCGCAGGAAATGTTGCAAGTTGCCGAGTTGCGAGCCAAACGCTGGGGTGTTTCCCCTGACTGGATTTCAGGAGATTACCGGAAAATTTCCCTCGTACGGCAATTCACCAACGCTATCTGTTTTTACGATGCTCTCAACTACTGTCAAAGCATAAATGAACTCGAGGGGGTATTTCGCCAAGTCGCTAACTGTATAAAGCCGGGTGGACAATTTCTTTTCGATACTGTCACGACCTATGGCATACGCTACTTGTGGGGAAAACAAAGCGATGTCCGGGTAGACGATGATATTGTGAGAGTCTGGCGCACTTCTTACGATCCGCGATCCGAACTCGGCACTATTCGCATTACCTACTTTCTCTTGCCCGAAAATGAATCCAAGCTACCTTGCCCCGTTACACCTTGCTGGCAGCGTTTCGATGAAGTTCATCAGCATCGCGGGTTTGATCCAGTCGAAGTGCATGCTGCGCTGCAAACGGCAGGCTGGGAACCTAGAGCCACTTATCGTTGCCTTAGCTGGGAAACCCCCGATGCCACGAGCTATCGAGTTGCTTATCTAGCTGAACGCCGATCGTAAACGGCTGCTTTTCGAACCCGGCCAAGGGATGGCGTGAATTATTCGGACTGGCGGGTATAATCGGTGGGCTGGAATCCTCTATTTGCCGTGCGGAGATCACTAGTTGATAGCTTTGGCAGTAGTAGTAGCAGCATTACTTGCCGTAGCTACGCCAACAGTAATGCCTGCTTATCATGCCGTGCTATCCGAAGCATCATCGCTATCAGCACGCGGCGACATCGCAGGAGCAGTAAGTTTGTTGCGGACGGCTGCTGATCGCAGTACGCCTACCCAGCGAGCGCTACTGCACTTGCGAGCAGCACGCCTCCTGGCTCACCATGCCAGATGGGAAGAAGCCCTGGCCGAAGGGCATGCCGGAATAGCAGCGCAACCACAAGATGGTTTGGCGTACTTGCAAGTAGCGAAAATCCTCTACGCCGCAGGAAGACAAGCTGCAGCCATCGAACTGGCACAGTTAGCAATGAAGCGTGATCCCAAAGCCAGCTTCGCAGCGCAGGATTTGATTTTCGAGATACAGACTCACCAGTTGTCCGAATTTCCCGCGGCCAATTTGCCATCATCCCCTCATCCCATGGGCTTGATACCGATCGCCGGAGCGCTGGCGGTATTTCCGGTGCTGGCTGGTATTGGCGTTATCGTCTGGAGAAGGCGGCGACAGTCCTCACGGGAGCGGCGTGTCCTGGCCACAATTCCTACCGCTCATCCAGCATATGAACATGCTGATAGTACTTATGACCGTCCACTGATTCCTGGTGACACTATCGACTCATACCAGATCGAACAAGTGGTATCTACCTCGCTTCACAGTACGCTTTATCGCGCTCGCGATTTGCGCTTGCAAAGGCAGGTCGCTATCAAGCGCGTCAACCTGTTAGGCCAGCAATCAGAAACCGTGCTCGCTCGTTTTCGCAAAGAAGTACAAAGTTTAGTCGCACTTTCTACGCATCACGACGGAGTAATCAAGGTCTATGACTATGTGCCACCAGCAACTCTCATCACCGAGTGGGTCGAGGGACAGAATCTCGAAGAACTAGCAGCAGAACTGGCCGTCGATCAGATACTGCAAGTGGGAATCGAGCTTTGCGATATCCTGGAATTCGCCCACGTCAATTCGATCATTCATCGCGATATAAAACCGTCCAATGTAATGGTCATGAAACAAACTCAGCGCGTGAAATTACTTGACTTTGGCATAGCAAAGAATGCTGCTTTAGGAATGACACAAGCCACCAGCGATTCCGATGTACCGATAGGAACTTTTACTTACATGGCACCCGAACAATTTGCTTCGCCTGCTCAAGCACAGCCAGTTTCAGATGTTTACAGCCTGGGTCTTTCGCTTTACCGCTTGATTACTGGAGAGTTACCCACCACCCCCTGGTTAGGACCGCGCACTTTCGGTCTAATGCCATTGGATGCCTTCAAGCCTATTGATGAATTTGCTACTGGCGTACAAGCTTTCCTTGGCAGATTGGACGGTTTGCTGCCAGATCTGGACTGGATCGGTGAACTGAACAGGGTAATACGCAAAGCCTTTGCCGAACAACCAAGCTGGCGCTATTCCTCAGCTAAAGAATTCAAAGCAGCACTCGAACAAGTAAGGTCACTAGTTTCTGCCAGCATCCAAACTTGATAGGCACCCTGGCAATGCCAAGCTGTGTATAATCAAAGGCATCAAGCTTGTTGTAAGGATAGGATCAAATGGCTCAGATTATCGTTGCCGGCAATCCGGTGAACGAATTCGAAAAAACAGTGGCGCGTACGCTTGGCCATCTCGGTGATGATTGCCTGTTGCTCACCAATGTCGTGTTGCCCGGCTTTTACCACAAGCAGAGCAACATCGAGATCGATCTCATTCTGCTGACTCGCCATTGTATTTATGCTATCGAGACGAAATACTGGCAAGGTGAAGTAAGAGGACACATCAACCAGAAATATTGGGTAGTTTACCGAGCGGAAAGCCCCCCTCATCAAATTGAAAACCCGCTCCAGCGCTGCGAGATGAAAGCCAAGACGCTCAACACCATTCTTTCGCGCTGGAATTCCGGATTGATGGGAAAATTGACGACTAAAGCTCTGGTAGTGCTTCCGCCTCATACTCCCGTCGCCATCGAAAACCCCACCGACATCGAAGTCGTCTCACTGGAGCAATTATTGCCACAGTTAGAGCTAGATCGAAGCAAAATGCCGGAAGAGGCGACCGATAAGCAACTAGGTGAAATAGTAGACCTACTCGTTGGCAGCTCACTACCTAGTGAGGAAATATTACCCTTCGAGAATTATCGAATACTCTCTACCCTTG
Source organism: Cyanobacteria bacterium NC_groundwater_1444_Ag_S-0.65um_54_12 (assembly GCA_016267585.1). Lineage (GTDB taxonomy): Bacteria > Cyanobacteriota > Sericytochromatia > S15B-MN24 > VGJW01 > JACQUT01. Next base: position 24 of record JACQUT010000190.1, on the reverse strand, counting down.
CCCCGGGAACTGACAGTATTTCGT
>JACQUT010000189.1 GCA_016267585.1 Cyanobacteria bacterium NC_groundwater_1444_Ag_S-0.65um_54_12 | reverse complement strand
GTGTAAACGTAGCGCTCTACCAGCTGAGCTATGCGCCCCTTTACTTGACTTTAGCAAGCTTAGCGCTAATTATAGCGGAGGTCAAACTCAAAACTGGGTGAGGGTGCACGAACCGAAACTGGTAGACATCTGGACGATCGCGGAGCAACCCCAATGCCGACCTCGTAACACCAGGCAGACTGCGCGCTACCACCCCAAGAGGCGTCCCCAAAGCTCATAAGCTAACTCGATAGCTCGCGGTGTGCGGGGAGGCGCTACCAAGAGCGTCATCTGCGCCTCTTGTGGAGTACGATCCCCTTTACGGTTATTACAGCGAACACAGGCTGTCACTAAATTATCCCAGGTGTCTAGACCGCCTCGCGAACGCGGGACCACATGATCGATGGTCAAGTTTGTTTTCCCGCTACAATACTGGCATTGTTGCTTATCACGTTTGAAAATCGCTGAACGGGTAGGTTTCAGGGAATCTAACGCACGACGAGCCACCACCTTGGCCAGTAAACGGATCGCTTGCGGCACACGCATCACAATAGAGGGTGAGCGAATTTCTCGCTCCGAGTCTTGAACCGAAACAGCCTTGCCCAAGTACAATAGCGTAATGGCTTTTTGCACTCCCACCATATAAAGTGGTTGGTAAGTGGTTGAAAGAACCAACACCTGCAAGGCTGGAATCACTCCCTTTCCTGGCTATCGCCTTTGTAGAAGGTTCCTGAAGAGGAGTCTACTCTAGAAACGGCGTCAAGAGAATATACGAACTACTGATTTTGCCAGGGCTTAGTTGTAGCAAGACTGGCCGAATTGTTTTTCCGTTTGAAGCAAAAGACGGTACGTCGCCCACTATCGGCAACGTAAATAACCCCAGCGTCATTGATTGCAATGCCTTTTGGTATCTGTAGCTCGTCTGAACCGAAGCTTCCAACTAGCTGACCAGTTGCCGCCAGGACAGATATTTGGTGATTCACGGGATCCGTGGCGAAGACTTGTCCGGTAGAATCGATGGCTATGCCTCCAATGGCCGGCAGACGCGCATCTTGCCAGCTACCAATCATACGGCCGTCTGCATCGTATTCCAAAACCTCACCATTATCGGCAGCTATGAAAAGGTTCCCCATCTGGTCGAGAGCTATACCAGTGGGTAATAGCGCAGGGAAGCGCCATTCGTTCAACGAAGAAAGTTGAAAATCGAGCACCTGAATCTTCCCGGTTTCTGCCACAAAAAGCACACTGCCATTGCAGGCCAATACGCCGGGACCAGCAGCGATTTGACGAGACATACGATGCTGCCCATCAGCAGAAAAGAGATGCAGACGGCCTTGTTCCTCCAGCAAGTAAATAGCGCCGTACCGGTTGGTCGTAACATCAGCCAGGCTGCTCGGCAACCAGCTCAAGGGACCGATTCGCGAGATCTTGTCTTGTGCTTCGCCGGTCAGTGGATCCAATTGGAGCAAGGCGCCAGCCCTGCCTGCGCGAGCTGTCAATAAAATTCGATCTTCGGCTACTGCTATCCGCCCGCTGCCGTCTAGCCTGCCGGAATACAGTTTGGCCAGCAGTTCGTAAGCCAAAAGCCAGGAACGGCGTGTCAGTGCAATAACTTGCGGTTGCTCTCGGCGTTGCAAATCGACAATGCGTGGTTCATATCCCGCGGCAGTGACTGCCAGGCGTACTGCCCCACCCGGAAGGCCAGATAGCGAAAACGTTCCGTCAGTCAAAGTTGCTGTCCGGGCAGCACCATAGAGCATTTGCACCAGAGCGTTAGCGATACCGGAAGCGGTGCCACTGTCGATTATCTTACCGCGAATACTGCTCGCGGTTGCGCGAGAGGTGTCCGATACTGCTGGCAAACGGCCGCAACTGACCAACATGGCTATGGTTAGCAGCGCCATGACCCAGCGAAATCGACAACGAAGTAGCCATCTCTTCACGAATAGATTTTAGTCTTATCTTTACCGAATCTTGCCTTAGTTTTGAATAATTTTAACCTTGCCATAAGACAGGCGATTAAACTGCCAGCGGATAAGATACATGGGGAAGCGCTTGATCCGGTTCCGAAACAGCCATCGGTATCGGTCACGGCCCCGATATCGGTCAGCGATATCGGTATCGGCCACGGTCCAAATAATCACCGGAGGGGGAAAGTGTCACAGATAATCCTGAATGGGCAGCTGCTCAGAGCCATGTCGTTTCCGGTAAATTCCCTCATCGAAACGGCTGCCCAGAAAAACTATCTTGACCGGCATCCTGATGGGCTCGATTCCTACCGGGTAACAGTTGATGATCAGCAATTTTTGATAGTCGGGAAAGGCTTGCCGCAAGGTCTAGTGGCTGCTGATCGCCTTGAAATAGCGGGCAGGAGAGCAAAGCTGACATTTACCGAGAACGAGGTCAATAGCGCTAGCGAAGGTGCCAGAAACTCGATCTCTTCGCGAACGGGGGCTATCACTTTACTGACAGGAGCTGCTATCAGCTCTCTGGCCGGTTATCTGACGTTGGCCATTACCTCTACTTCGCTCACCTGTTCGCCCTTGCTAGCTCTGATAGGCATTGGCATAGTAGGCGGACTACTGTCATTGGCAGCCCTTGGACTCTATGGTGCCATCAAGGCGACTTGGCTCCCAATAGATCAGCATATCTCCACCCATCTGGCGAAGCCAAAGAGCTAACCATTTCAGGATCAAAGTTCGCGGCGGCCAGTGAGTGCGCGTGCGAGGGTAAGTTCGTCAGCGTATTCCAGTTCCGTACCCATCGGCAGACCGAGAGCTAGACGCGTTATCCGCAATCCCAAAGGCTTTAGCAAGCGCAAAATATATAAGGTAGTGGCTTCTCCCTCTATCGTGGGATTGAGGGCCAGAATGACTTCCTGAACGGCATGGTTGTCAAGCCGTTTCAAGAGCTCCGCTACCTTGAGCTGCTCGGGCCCGATACCATCCAGTGGCGATATCACGCCCCCCAGAACATGGTAGCGCCCTTTGAATTCGGTAGTCCGTTCCAGGGCAATCAGATCCTTAGGTTCTGCTACCACGCAAAGGATATCGTCTTGCCGACCAGGATGCCGGCAGAGTTCGCAAGGATCTTCGGCAGAGAGATTACAGCAATGCGAGCAAGCATTAATACGCTCTTTGGCTTCCAATAGAGCATCTGCCAAGCTCTGGATCTCACTCTTTGGCTGGCGTATAAGAAAGAAGGCTAATCTTTGCGCACTCTTGGGACCAATTCCCGGGAGCTTCTGCAGCTCGCCTATCAAGTTCGCCAGGGGTTTGGTATAGAGCATTGATTGCTCGCTATCCCACTTCTACAGCAAGCCTGGCAAGTTAATCTGACCGGTAATGCTGGCTAACTGCTGTTCGGCAAGTGCCGCAGCTTTGGCTTGAGCATCCCGCACGGCTGCCAGAATGAGATCTTCTAGCATTTCTATCTCTGCTGGATCCACTGCTTCCGGTTTTATCTGTATTCCTACCATCTCACGTTGACCATTTACCGTCACGATCACGGCACCGCCACCGGCTGTTCCTTCGATGGTCTGGTCAGCGAGGCTAGCCTGGGCTTTCGCTATGTCCTCCTGCATCTTTTGGGCTTGCTTCATCATCTTACCTAGATCCATACCCCCCAAGCCACCTGGCATTCCCCCGGGCATCTTGCGCATCGGATTTTCCTCTTCTTGCTTTTTTAGTCGCGTTTGGGCACTTTTTAGAGAGTCATTATAGCGGCTGGGCGGGTACAATGGGATTATAAAAGACGTAGTTCAGGGAACTCGGGTTTCTGATCACTCGTCTTATAGAAAGGATTCGAGACTATTGGTATCGACTCCGGAACAACGGGAGCTGATATGCCGAGCGCGTAATGGTGACAAGGCAGCCTTCGAGACTCTTATAGGTCCACAACTCGATCGTTTTTATGGTTTGGCTTACCAGCTCATACGGAATGAAGATGACGCCGCTGATGTGGTGCAAGAGGCTCTTATCAAGGCTTACCGCTCACTAGGCAGTTTCCGGGGCGATGCTGATTTCTTCACTTGGATGGCACGAATTTTGCGAAACACCGTGCTCGATGAGCTAAAACGAGCGGTCAGGCGGCACGAAGAGCCGGTCGAGACGCTTCCAGAAAGCTTGGATCGTTCGTTAGAAGGTAAGGCAGAGCAAAAAGAGTTGCGCGAAATAGTGCATGGCTGTATTTCACAGTTATCGTCAAAGTTGCGAGAGCCACTCGTGATGTTTGATATTGAAGGATATTCTTACGAAGAAATCTCGCAAATTCTAGGGATCAACATTGGTACGGTAAAGTCCCGGTTAAACCGGGCTCGTGAGAGTTTACGGCAAAAGCTGAACAAGCAGCGAAATCGCTTAGCTGGATGGGTAAAGGTGTCCGATGAATTGCCAGCAAGTTGAGCCACTCCTGGGAAGTTATCTGGATGGCCCGAGTGAATTGGGGAAAGTTAATTTTGCCAAGGTGGAAGAGCATTTGGGAGCTTGTCGGGCTTGCTCGACGAGTTTGGACGACTTGCGCTGGGTAATCGCCCAGCTGAAAGCCCAACCGCGGATAAAGGCACCGGAAGATCTAGCCGCCAGGCTTCATAGACGGCTAGCGTTGGAAGCGGAGCCACCCCGGGAGAATTGGCTAGTCCGCTTGCAACAGTTCATAAACTGGCCCTCATTGGCAGTTGGTGCAGTGGTGGCGGCTGGCGTGATGTTTTTTGTGCTGCGGGGACCACAACCCGTAGTCGGTATCTACGCTTCGGCTGTGCCAATCGATCAGAATGTAGCAGTACAGATTGCCTTCGAGGTGGATGAAGATGTTCAGGGTGTCACTTTTGATATCAGATTACAGGATGGGCTACGCTTTGTAGACAGCCGGGGACAGCCATTGCAAACTCAGCAGGTTGCCTGGCGAGGTGAGTTACGGCGAGGTAAGACGGTAGTGCCGATCACGGTGCGCGGTATCAGGCCCGGGCGGTGGGAAATCCTGGCAGTGGTACGCAAAAATCAACTAGCCAGGAAGACTCATATCATTATTCCGGTGCGTGCCCAGCGATCTGGCAATATTTCAGTGGGAGAGGGTTAAACCAGAATGCGTATCCGTTCTGCGTTAATTTTGTCGGGGATGGTGGCCATCGCTCATACCATGCCAATCAGTGTTAATGCCGGAGCTATCCCTACTCCGACACCTTCAGCGACTCCCTCTACTTTGCCTATCGGAAATGTGGGCGTCCAGATCACGAGTCCGGGAGCGCCACCGCAGGGTGCAACCCATGTAGAACATCCGCCTTTTTAAGGTAGGGCGGCCTGGCGGATCGTGAGCTGGGAATGGGGATAGTAATGCGAGAGAATTTGCACATAACTGTAGCCCATTTGTCCCAAGCCACGCGATCCCCATTGTGATAAGCCTACGCCATGTCCATGGCCACGTCCGGCAAAGGTAAAGCCGGTTGTCCTTCCATGTTCGTCGAGCTCAGGTGCCACGTTAAAAAGACTGGATTTTAGCCCGGTAATGTAGCGAAACCTTTCACCCGATAGCACTTTATCACCTTGGCTGCCCCGAATTGCTAATGTCCGGACTCGCCCCGAATAGCCACGCAGGAGTGGCTCAATGGCAGTGAGGTCGCCGATGGAAATACCATGGCGTTCCAAATCTGAACGAAGCGCTACAGCAGAGATCGTATGCTGCCACAGGTAGCTAGGAGCTGCTTGATCAAAATCGGGAACAGCTTGTAGGTAAGGTACCGGATCGCCTCCCCATACCGTGTCGGCACCATCCGTATAACCGCCTGCTGCTGAACAGTAATAGGCAGGTATGGGGCGACCATTATAAGTGACTACTTCCCCGCGCGTGGCATCTACCGCCAAGTTGCTCTCCGGGGTCTCACGCGCTGCGCCACCATAGACTTGATGATCAGTCGTGGGTTTCAGGTCATATCCTCTAGCTGCCATCTCTCCTAGCTTGGCCACGGTATAAGTTCGCGCTGCTACCGCCTGTGCCTTGAGCGCTTCCAGTGGCCAAGTATGAGGCATCTCACAGGGAACTACACCGTAGAGATAATCCTCCATGGGCAATTCGTTAATGGCTATCAACCCATCACGTATTTCCAGAATGCCACGGTACCAGCGCTTACCAACATAAACCATTGGTGGGCTACCCGATTGGTAAGCGGGCAATATGCGCACCGGGCCATTAGCCAGCAGCGTCTGATCGCCAGCTGTCAAGATAATGCGCTTACCGGAGCGGCGTGCCTGCCAGGCTTCTCTAGTACGGACTGTACCGAGTTCTTGTCCCCGCTCGTCAATGATGGTGGCAGTGGTTGCTGCCGAAAAAACAAAAGCCGTTACCCCGTCAATCAAGCCAATACGTACTGGTCTTTCTTGCGCTGGCGTAGCTGTAGGCATCGAAAATGCTAGGCCACTTACCAAGGTGACAATCAGTAATGTCTGTAGGATCCTCAACTCGTTGCAGACCTTCCCATGAAACAAGCCTGGCTATTTGG
>JACQUT010000188.1 GCA_016267585.1 Cyanobacteria bacterium NC_groundwater_1444_Ag_S-0.65um_54_12 | reverse complement strand
GTTTCCTGGCATGCGATATACCTCAAAATCCGAATCCAGCGTAAAAATGACCAGCAGATTCCTGTCCTCGGCTAAAGCTACCAAGGATGCATCTGCCAGATCCATCGGAGTGTCTCGATACCGCTCCATTAGCTCACGCATTCGCTTGAGCGTATGAACCGTGGGTTCTGCCAGTTCGAGGGCTCCAGCATCGATCAAATTCCATAGCGCCGATTGTGCTTTCCACTTTCCGGGACGGCCAAATTGGCGCTCTGACGCATTACCTAGCAAATGCATAGCCTCACCGAAGGCGGTCCATGTGGTCAAGAGTGGTGGCGCTAGACTCTTTAACGTCTTGACACAAAGGACATGATCGGGGTCTGCTGAATTGCATAGCGCAATCAGCGGCCCGGCATCGACAAGCACCATTTGCCAGACAGAGCGCTATGGCTGGACAGGGCCAGACCTGCGCGTGCGTCTCATACCGGGTGTATGCTTTTCTTCCAATTCAGCAGCATACTGTCTACTATGTTCACGTCCCGCGAGTGTCGGATCACTAACCAATCCGACGAACCCGTTGAAAGCTGCCGCGAGATCTTTAGCCAAGATCGAGTCTGCCTTGCCCAGAACTGCTTCACGTATGAACTCCGATGGCGAAAGCTTTGCCTTGGCAGCTGCAGCGAGCACGCGTTTCTTCTGGGAGATTGTAAAGCGTGCCCCTAATTCCTCGCCTTTGGGCTCAAATCTTTTAGCACCAGGATACACAACCCACTCCTATTTGTATTGTGTAACAAAATTAGTAATAGTGTAACACAAATTGTTCAGATTGTATCACGCCACCAAACGGCGAACCGGACGAGAATGTCTGCGTCAGTTTCGTCGTCCATGCCAGTATGTTAACTGCGGTCTGGTGTGCCCGTCTAGAATCTCAACATCACAGTTCAATCAGTGAAAACCTGCACCAGATAGCAGATGCCCGCAGTGGTACGGTAGACTCCAACACCTAGCTGACCGTATGCCGTGTTCAAGATATTTGCTTTGTGGCCAGGAGAATTCATCCATCCGGCAAAGGCTACCCGAGCAGTATCACTTGATAACGCATTATTCTTGGCGATATTTTCTCCGGCAGTTCGGAAAGCAATGCCAGCCTTCCGGAACATGTCGAAGATATTGGTTCCTTCCGGCGTGTAATGAGAAAGATATTGGCGATCGCCCATATCTTTACTCCGGGCGCGGGCAAGCTGATCAAGTTGCGGTGCGCCGGCTAGTGCGCGTAAACTGGCCTTGGTACGTTCTTGATTTACCAATGTCAGGACACGGCTAGCTTGATCCGGGAGGAAGATACCAGTGTCCGGTAAGCTGACAGGCGAAGCGATCGGTGAGGCTACTGGTGAAGCGACTGGTATGACAATCGGTGTAGTAACCGGTAGAGGTGAGATAGTGGAAACAGGAGTAGGGGGACGTGGTACATCACGCACGGGAAGACCATCATCAGGTGGTTTTATTGCTATAGGTCTGATAGCCCTGCCAGATGGTAAATCGGCTAATTCCGGAGGCCGATTCGACGTAACAGCAGATTGGTCTTTTGGTAGGGAGCCGAGAAATGTTTTAGTGCAACTCGCCAGTAGTAAACTTATCGCGCTAAGCCGCAGCGAAGCGCTGCAGAGCAGACGATGATCTTTGGTTGCCAAAAGTCCATAGTGGCGATTAGACATTGTGGGCTATCTCCTTGTGTACTGAGATAGTTTGTAAGTTGTCATCGCTATCGTGCTATCGCATTTCGTTTAAGAAAATTTTAATCTGACAATTGCCGATGGCGTGTTATCTTGGATTTTCGTTAGAGGTGTGAGTAAGCGCTGTTCACTGGCCGGTAGTATGACATGAAGCACTATCTCCTGTTTGATACGCCGTTAGGAACTTGCGGAGTAGTGGGGATATACAGCAGTTCTCGGAGGGGCTTGCAGATTATCGAGACGCTATGGAAACGAGTGATTTCGCCCTCGCTGCGAAGCACCTTGGCACAGCATCTAGCAGGCTCGACGTTGCAGCTGACTCATGTAGCGCATTCGCGGATTATTGTAAATCGCTGTAACCCCGGAAAGAACAGCCTAATGATTCTGTACGTTGATTCAACATCAGGAGTCCTTCCTGAGGACCTCGACGGGTTCTTTGTTGGGTGGCCGAATCCACCTTCCAAAGAGACTCACCTCCGACTGCTGGAGAACAGTGATGAAGTCGTGTTGGCGATGGATGATGACTCGGGGGCTGTCGTTGGGTTCATCACGGCAATCACCGATCGCGTTCTTTCGGCCTACATTCCATTCCTTGAGGTACTTCCTGCATATCAGGGCAGGGGAATCGGACGCGAACTCGTCCGAATAATCCTTGAACGGCTGACCGGCTTCTACATGATAGACGTTCTCTGCGATGCTGAGTTGCAACCCTTCTACCAGTCGCTTGGCATGAGGCTGGGAACAGCAATGATGATTCGCAACTATGAATACCAGTCGGGCAAACCCAGGCCGGCAGGGGATCACACAGCCTAACACGGCGCTGCACCGGACGGCAATTCTGCTGCGCTCCACTGCCGCCGGTGAGCTTGGTCGTTAACCAGACAAGGATAACGGTTATTCTGTACCCCCGATCAGCTTCAAAAGTCTGGAGAACTTCGGAGCCAAACTAAATGACCGCCCCTACCCACGCTGCCTTCGGGACTTTGTGCTACTTCATCGTCGCCGCCTGCTTGTGGTGGACCGTAAGTCCCACGGTAGCCGCCTCCGCGGTCCTGGGCGCGCTCCTGCCCGACATCGACATCCCCACCTCGGCCTTGGGGCGCCCCCTCTTCCCCCTCGCCGGCGCCATCAAATGGAGTAACCTTTTTCCCGCAAATGTGCAATGGTTTCGATCCCGCTGCCGATCCAGTCATCATATTCAAGCGTATGGCTATCAAGGATACGAAGCGTATCTATAGGGCCTTTAGGAGAAACGTTTACATGTCCACCATCACAAGGTGCGGTGCCTACGAAAAAGAGTTTTTGAGACCTGATCCAGTCAGCGAGCCGCCCAGAGATTTCGTTGTAAAGTTTTCCCATCTCACGTCTTCTTTTATATTTTTCGATGATTTTTGGTCGCTTGCAAAGTCGGTTCGGTGTCCAGACGCCCGAGCCTGCAGCGCCAATTGCTGAAATGTCAGCCAGGTGACAGCGCATACCAACAAGAGATCGGTACCGTGATCATGTAATTAATCTTTCAGTCAAGCTCCTGGAGGTATTATCATGAAAAAGTTTTTTGTTGTGCCGATCGCCGCAGGTCTTTTCTTGGCAAGTGCCGGGTTTGCCTTGGCAAAGGTGAATGCCGGAAAGGTCGATCCTGGTAAGATCACCTATACCCAGCTGCGGGCACTAAGCCCCAAGGATTTCGGAACGGTTGCTGGCCGCGGCATGAAGTCCGGTATGGCCTTGATGGGCGGCGTACCAGTGATGGGGCAGCCCACGACATTGTCTGGCGAGATCGTGGATCTGGTGTGTTATCAGAGCGCGGGCGCTACCTCGGGGCAACATTCCCTCTGTGCGCGCGTTTGCGCTCTCAAGGGTGGCCCAGTAGGTCTGCTAACCGGTGACGGCAAGGTCTACCAGATTCTCCCGGCGAAGGCAGGCATGCCAGTTTCGGATGACGTACTCGATGCGATCGCCACCAAAGTCACCGTCACGGGTAATGTCAATGAGCGGGGTAGCTTGCCGACGATTGCCATAACAAAGATAACCCAGATCTGAATCTGCTGGAGGCGGCACGCCCGGTCAAGTAGATCGGTCGTGCCGCTTGCAGTTGCTTCAAAATAGCCGTTCGCCCTTGGCTAGCTTGATGCATGCGGGACTCTCGGTAATCTGGGGGCGACTGATGCGCCAGCCCACCAAGCAGATCGGGAAGCAGGCGTCAAGGCACTGGAAGCGCCAGAGGTGATGGCCGATACCAATCATTCGGGCATTGATTTCCACAGCTAGCCTGGCCGCCCGCGCAGCAGAGGTTCCCGGGAACCGTGGACCAGCGAGATAGAAGATGGTTGGTCTATAACTTGCCACATGCGTCATAATGGCAGTGAATCTTAGCTGATTCTGTTTTGCAGCATACCAGGGAGCATCATGACTGCCATCATGCGGGACAAGATCTGGCACCTCGAGCGGATCAACCTTTTCGGCGAACTTCCGGCAGAGGATCTGAAATGCTTGGCCGAGCGATCTCAGATGCAGCAGATCCCTGGTAGAACCAAGGTATTCATGCCGGGTGAAGCTGCCCAGAGAGTTTTTTTTCTCAAGACAGGCCGGATCAAGCTCAGTCGTCTGGGAGACAATGGCCGCGAACTGACCCTCGGCTTCATCGAACCTGGTGAAGTATTCGGGGAGCTGACCGGCTCGGACGAAGAGCTACACGAGACCATGGCAGAAGCCATCGAACCCTCCATGATATGTACGATGGAGCGTCGGGAGTTCGAGGATTTCCTCGCTTCCCGTCCCGGTTTGAGCCTAAAGATCGCGAAGTTCATGGGCTTTCGCTTGCGGCGTATCGAGGCACGGATTCAGGATTTGCTCTTCCTGGATGTGAAGAGCCGGATCCGCAAGGTTCTACGCGATCTGGCAGATGAGCAGGGGGTCATGACTCCCAAGGGCCTACGGCTGAATTTCAAGCTCACCCACGAGGACATTGCCAATCTAGTGGGCACCACTCGTGCAACAGCCACCACGCTATTGGGCGAACTGCGCAACGCTGGCGAGCTCTCACTGGATGGTAAGTTTATCGTTTTTCCTCGAAGCCCGGCCAACAGCCAATCGTGACCTGCCACTGCTAAACTTGACGTGATCCGGTTGTCAGTCGCTGTCGGCTAGCTAACAGAACAAGCTGCCTTGACTGTTTCGTCAAGGGTGCGGCATGATGGCGATGATGGTAATCTGCTGAAGCCCGGTCTCGGCGTGCGCTCCCGGTGGTCCGTAGTGCCAAAAGATTCGATATGCTCCCGGAGTCCGATTCTGGGCATACGACTCGATTACCTTTTCGCCGCTCGGTTTTGCCAGCGCGTGATAAGTATGTGTATTGAGGCTCGGGTAGTTAGGATCCAGCGCTAGCAATCCGAGAGCCTTTCTGACGGCCTTGAAAGCCACATCCTTCGATTTATTGGCCTCGAGGGTTCGTAACTGACTTTCGGCTTCTTCGGTAAAGACGAGGGTGAAGGGCACGCAGTCTACGTTTCTTCGATGGAATCGTCGGCAAACTGTGTGAAATCGCCGAGGTAATTGACCTTGCCTTGGGTCGATTGCTGCAAACCACGGTGCACCGACGCGAGTGCTTCCGGATTCTGGTAGAGCCAGGCTTCGCGCTCCAAGAGCTCGACGATCGGCACCAAAAGGATTTCACCGTGGGTGCCTTCGTACTGCTTGTATTTGGTTGTCTTGGGCTCCTTCTTCCCCTTTCTGGAGACCACCAGCACCCCTTTTTTGTCACGCTTGATGGTTGCCACCTCCTGGAACGTCTCGCCGGGATCGACGTGCAGGATCTCGGGAACATCGAGCGGATGAGGCATGTGTGACCTCCCTTCTAATCAGGTATCACTTTTTCATGATATCGAGATTTCGGAAAAACGACTATCCTCTTTATACCCAGGTTCCTTGGCTACCTTGCCCAAGGCGGGTTCTGGTAAGAAACTCACCCGTTTCAGCGGTTGGGGATGCTCGCATG
>JACQUT010000172.1 GCA_016267585.1 Cyanobacteria bacterium NC_groundwater_1444_Ag_S-0.65um_54_12 | reverse complement strand
GAGGTTCAACAATAGGCTCTTTGCCTCTGGCAGGCTGCTGAAGTGCGCCAGATCGGCCACAAACTTTGTCAGCCGGACAATTGGCGGCTTTCATCTAGCGGTTTGATCTTTGCGTGAGATTTTTAATAAATTGCTTAGATGGGCTGGATGTGGGTTCACTACCGGGCGGCCCAGGCGAACCATTGTCAGCGCTTGTTTCAAGGAAAGCTGTTGTTGTTGCATTAACACCCCGGTCATTACAGCTGCGGATCGCGAAATGCCAGCAGCGCAATGTAAATAAATCTTGTGGTCGTGATTATTTGCCAGAGCATTGGTAATATAGCGAATGGCAGCGCTGATTTGTTGCAGACCATGTTCGTCTTCGCCATCTAGCATGCCGAAATAAACTAGCTCGATGGTGGTATGCTTGAAAAAAGGTTTGTTATCATGACCAAGGCACATATTGACCACATGTGTCACGCCTTGTACTTGTAGTTCGTTAGCATCATAATGGTTAGTGGGTGCCGCTCCCAGGGCGATTCGCGGTGTAATCCAGTTGTAATCCATTCCTATAGAGTAACATGGAGACGCAGGGAACAGCATTTAAACGCTGTTATGTTATTCACTAAAGTTATCGCAATAATTATTGCTAGATGTTAGCAAAATGGGGTATAAAATTGCTAAATATGCCGAACTTGACTCGACTTTCTGGCTCAACCGCAGCGGATCTGGCAATGAGCGCGGTAGAAGCTTTGGCGGAAGATCCTGCAACACGAAAAGGTGCGCTGTGTCCGCTATTCGAGATGGAAGGCTTTGTCAAGGAAGGCTTGCAGCGGCGTAATATACCGGTACACGATGCACGTTACCTCGACCTTTATGACCGACGTGATATCAATGGCATTGTTGGGCACTTGCACATTATCGCCTGTGATAGGTTCGATGCCATGCTCGATCGGATCAGTTCACTTTTCCCTTTGCTAGATCAGCAGCTGATAAAAGAACTGCGAGCATTAAAGGATGATGCAAGTACGGTATACGAGGCTTTTATTAACCGTAGCGGTTACATGACTGCCGCACTTGGCTCCGGCCACGAAGGTTTGGTAGAGGGGCTAGTACGTCTAGGTGAGTTTATCAAGAACTTTACCCAGCGCTCTCACAATCATGACTTGGTCGCTTTCATGGCAGAGTGGGAAGCTTACCGTTTGACGGATGGGGGCGCCGGTAGTGGTATCCGTTTTCATACGCCAGTATCTCTAAAGGGACAGTTCCTGGAGACCCTCTTGATACTAGTTCCAGACAGCAGCGCTTCCGAATGGAGCAGCTGGCTAGCTGCTGCACAACAACATGCTACTGAACGTCTCTACATCGGGACATTAGCTGTAACTGCTGACTAGACCCATTTGCAGTAGACCTGACCTGCTGCAACTGTGTCTAGAACTTAAGCTGGGCGGTTGGGAGCGCAGAAAGTACGATAAGCTTCACCAAACAAGGTAAAGCGTCCTCTTTGCAGCACCGTTGGTGGCAAGTCGAAGCCATATCCTGCCAAGCTAACCTTCAACAAGGGATGGGTAATTGACAATTTCTGTAAATTTCCGATCAGTTGACCGGCATCATGACGTGAGCAACCTTCTATCACTCCTAGCAGATAAGGTTTATCGCGAGCGCTATAAGATAATTGCACCAGACGATCGCCTAAAGCGGCAATTATTCCCTCCGCTGCTTCATCTAGCTCATGTTCACCATCTGAGCTACAGACCTGAAAAACGAACGGGTGATTAAGCGCCATGCGCATCTTAGTCCCTACCCGACCCCATTGCCCTCACTAACGCTTCCATACCCGGGGGGAATATGGTCGAAACGGTGCAAGCATTATTTATGAGGCCGATAACCGGCCACGATTCTGCCTTTTATGTTTTATAAGTAAAGGACAATGCACGAAACTTAATGCCGAGGACGAGACTTGAACTCGTACACCTTTCGGTACACGCCCCTCAAACGTGCGCGTCTGCCAGTTCCGCCACCTCGGCAGGGGAAAATGAAGAAATTTTATTATCGCATGCGGTTGCTGGTTGTCAATTATCGGGGCGCGCGCGCCCCGATAAGTTGGCAATCGCTTGTCAAAATGCCAGACCGGCTTGAACAAAAGGTCCCCAGAGCAAAGACAAGCGAGCTAAATTTTGAATCTGGTTGGCCTTGGCCTGTGCTTCCGCCGTCGGATTCGTCAGATCGACATTCTTTACGAGCTCGGACAAACTGAAGAGCTTGGTCAAAGCGCCGGGATCACTGCCATAGGCAGTTGCCTGTGCTCTGAACCCTGCCACGACCTTGAGACCGAAAACTGCTAATCCTAAATGCACGGAGGCTTTACCTGGTACTATTACGCTACCGGTAGTACCGGGCAATTGGCCAATGCCAGCTTCCAGGTTAGCAGCCGCTTCGACCGGGCCTAGCCCCAATCCCATACTGTAACCACCTATCATTGTATTAGCAGAAACCTCCCCGGTCATTCCCGGTAAACTGGCAAAGGTCTCGTTGCGCAATCCGATCTTGAGGCCCAGTAATTTTCCATAGACGCCCAGCTGGCGGGTCGGCAAAATATCGTTAACCTGGGAAGCGGTAGTATCTCCGGCATCGACTACCACATCGGAAGGTTGGTCGGCCCAGGCAAATTCCACCCCCAGCGCTGGCGAAAGGAATGGCACCCGCAGTTGTAATTCTGCCTGACCGCCTGAATTCTTCCCGTTTCCGGCCTGGCTGACCAGCTTGGGATTTTCTAGATCGGGCAGCGTTTGACTGATACCACCTACCGACAAGGTTTTGTTGGGGAAGGCCGGGAAAAAAGTAGTAGTTTTGCCCCAGTTTTGCCCTATGATGACTTCTATGCCTAACAAAGGCGGCATTTTAGGCGGCCACCAAGACAAATCGAACGCTCCACCTGACCTTGCTGGCTCGCTACTGGCAGTTGCAGCGGTTGCTAGCGCTGATCCGGTGGCAACTACTGGTAGCGGCGGCGGTGGAACAATCGGCATGATCATGGCCGATCCGGTAGCTTTGCTGGCGGTAGGTAGTGGAACGCTTGCAGTATCACCAGACGTGGCACTGGCAGTAGCTACCGCGGTGACTGGCTGGCTATCGCTCGCCATGGAAAGATTTGCCACCAATGCGAGACTGGCCGGGGACGCGATTGCCGGTGTGCCAAGACTCGTACCCCAAACTACCGGAAATACCCAGAACCAGGCTGCTTTGTGCATGAAGCTTCCTTACTATACTGTAAACCCTGCTCCCAAGGCTTATACTATGTACTCTCTTGAT
>JACQUT010000011.1 GCA_016267585.1 Cyanobacteria bacterium NC_groundwater_1444_Ag_S-0.65um_54_12 | reverse complement strand
ACCGCGCGAATTTCAGGTTGTCGGGAATGTAGCTCGGATCAGCCATGAGAACTTTGACATCTTTCCCATATTGCACCAGCTGACCTAACAGATCGATAATTGTCAAATCGTAGAGAATTTCGACAGCAACGTACAGCGATTGTTTAGCGTTCTTGAGCAACGAATAGATCTTGGCACTGGCATTATCCGGACTGACAACTAACCGTTTAGCGAGAGGCTGATAGGTTTGATGGCTCCAATCGGCCTGAAAAATCCCCAGCAAATCTCGTACGTCTAGTGGCTCGGTATCGATAGCGCCAAATTCCCGGTTCTTGGTAGTGCCAGACTGCGAGAAATTGAAGGTCAGGATGTAGGCTACACTATCATCTACTACCATGGTCTTGGCATGGGTAAAGCGGAAGCGCGGATCCGACCAAGCGGCCTGAATCCCCGTACCTATCAGCTTCTTCATGGTGTTGCGGTTGATGGGCAAGGGTTTGCTAGGATCTTCCGGGTTAAAAGGAGCTGGTTCCAGCATGATCTGGACATTCACGCCACGCTTGGCTGCAGCTATGAGAGCCTGAATAATCTGTTCATCCGATAGGATGTACATTGCTATTTTTATACTGGATCGAGCAGCGTTGATCGCATCAAGAATGGGACGGGAGCCGGCTTCTGGCTCCTTGAACAAGGTAACGTTATCCGCTATTGAGTTTGCGACATGGAACTCTGCCAACTTTGATTGGCCGGGTAGCTGAGCTGGCAATTTGCCAGATCCACACCCTGATGGAAGGCCTAGTCCCAGAGCAAGCGAAAGAACGCTTGTTGCCAGGAACAAAAATTTTTGGCAATTGCGGGCCAAGCAGAGCCTCCTTAGCGAACGCTGAACGGCACAAAATGGTTAAGAAAATACTCAGGTAAGTTATAGAACAGTTATGGCACGATCTTGCTTACAACATCGAAGTCAAGGCGACCGCCGCTCCGAGGCTCGACGACGCAAAGCACTTGCAATGGCTGCAAGCGATGCTCGGAGATCGCTTCGTCGCCGGAATCCTGCTCCACTCGGGCTCGCCGCTCCTTTGCTCGCGCACCCGGCATCGTAGCGGCGTCCATTGCCAGTCTCTGGCATGTTCCGATTAGACCCATTTGCAGTAGACCCGACCTGCTGCAAATGGGTCTAGATTTGCTGACTAGCAGTTATGTTTTTTTACCGATTATCATACAGTTATTAAAACCATAGTGCAGGTACGGTCAGGGACGTCGGTATCAGAAACGGTCTATGGTGTTACCGTCAGTTCATGCTGGATGCTTTTTTGCCGGCCTTTGACCACTACCAGAACTTGGCCAACCGGAAGCGTCGCGAGGGTAGCGGTTGTGGTAAATGGCACGAGTACCATCGCTACGGCGTCGACTTTTTTCTTCTTGCCAAAAACCTCGATGGTTATTGTCGATTGCTGCTGGGTTATGACGTTGCTATCCCAGACCCATGAGGGATCCGGGTAGTTGCCATGAATGGAAAGAACGACAGTTTCGTTAGTTTTGACCTGTTGCGGTCCTACCACTTCATCGACGTACAGTAACTCGGTTGGCATTGCCGCTCCGGCTTTTCGGCAACCGACAGCTAGCAAGAGCAGTGTTGTTGCCAATCCTGCAATTTTCCACCAGATTGTTTGCTTTGTTTCCATAGTTTCGCCCTCACTACCTGTCTTTCTTGCTCTCACTATCGTACTCCCAGGCGAGGTGAGATCAAGCAGCAAAGCTTGGGTAAATAACATGAAAGACAGATCACATCTGTGCTGCGTAGCCAATCCTTGGCCCAAGCGTCCAAGCAGGCTACAATGCTTTCAAGCTTGGGTATAGATCGGTCGAATCCCTCCTTAGACACTTCTTTATGCGAAAGGACAATCCAGTGAAAAGTCGAGCGCTGCGATGGGCCTGGATAGTAGCAGGTTGCACCATAGTGGCAGGCTGCAACATCAACCTAGCAGGTGCCAAGATCGGAGAAGGTGCCAAAATTGCCGAAAACGCCAAGGTCGGCAGTGGCAACACGGTGGGTGGCGGCAACAAGATAGGTAGCGGCAACACGGTAGGCAGTGGCAATACCGTGGGTAGCGGCAACACGGTGGGTAGCGGCAACACCACGGTGATTATCCCGCCCCGAGGAACCGGACCTGGGGGACCGGCACCTATTGAAGGTGTGGAAGCTATCATCATCGATGCCGATCGAGATACCCTGGTGGCTGGAGCAGCGCCGCCTTTTTCTGACCAGCGACCGCCCGATTATTACGATCCGGGCATGGGAGGGCCAGAGCTGCGGCCTTATCCCACCCCGCCAGCAGTGGGTGAACCGTACCCCTTTGCGCCGGCGGTAGCCAAGATCGCGGTGCGGGTCAAGGTCAAGGACCGTCCAGATCCCTTTTCGATCGGTCCTGATGTGCCAGAGTTTTCCTGGGAAGTGTTGCCGCCGCAAGGCATCAATTTCAGTCCGCGTGAGGGATGGCTCTATGCCGATGCTTCGGCTCCCGGCACCCCGGTTACCCTGAAGATTAGCTGGCGAGGCGACAGGGTAATCGCCACCAAGAGCTTCGATGTGCAGGCCGGCGGCGCTGCCGCTGTAGTTGCTGAATAGGAGGGGGAAGATGAAGCGACATAAATATGGCACCCTTCCCCGTGTGCTGGCGGCATTCATAGCCGGTAGCCTGGTAGGTTGCGCTCCAGCTGGCCTGGTACGTCAATTGACGACGCCTGGCATAAAGGGAGTTTCGTCGGCACCGGTACCAGACCAGGCAATGGGACGGATTACCTTTACCCTGCGCTGGCCAGGTGTGCAGACCAGGCGCGTGCAGGCCATTCCGGGAGCTGCTACGGCAGTGGTGGCTTTCGTGTGGGCCGATGCCGAGCGAACTAAAGTAGCTGCGGTGCATACCTTCCATAAAGAAGACGGTAAAACGGTATACAATGAGCGCACCGGCCGTTACGAAAGCCGGGGTGAGTTCTATTTACCGCCAGGTGATGGCTATGTCCTGGAACTGCGGGCCTACGATCAAGATCCGCTCTATCGCGAGGTTTTTGGCGAAATTACTGCTGCGACGGAGCTGGTTTGCGGGCCAGAGCTCGAGCCGGAAGCGGATGAAGCGAGTGAATCGCTAGCTGCTACCAGCTCCCCCCCGGCCAGTGAGTCGGTGGAGGCGACCAGCTCGGCAGAAGCCAGCGAGTCAGTGATCGCTACTACCTCGGCTCAGCCAGCGACCGGCAGCATCGCACCATGCACGGTGACCGCTAAATTGCTGTCCAGTGGTTCTAGCTCGCCTTTCAGTATCAAACCGGGCCATATCACGCCGTTGCGTGTACTGCTGTCGGCGATCGACGGTCCTGTCATCACCAGCGTGACGCCCGCTCTGCTATCGCCCGAGGGCAGTACGGTACGGATTGCGGGCAGCGGATTCGGTACTGATGTAAACAAGATCCGGGCTACGCTGGTGCCGGCCTATCAGGGCTGGGGAATGCCGCGAGATCTAGGTTCGCCAGTGCTGCAGGGTGGTGGTGACCTGGCGGTTCAAATACCCAAGGATGCCGCCTTCAGCGGTACGCTCTATCTCTTTGTAGACGGCATCGAGGCTCGAGTGGCAAGCGCATCGAACGCGGCCATCAGGGTCGTGCGCAAACTCTACATCGATTCTAACAACCTGAAGTTCGATCTATCATCTTGCCCGGGCTGCCAGCCCAATGCCACTAACAAGGTT
>JACQUT010000171.1 GCA_016267585.1 Cyanobacteria bacterium NC_groundwater_1444_Ag_S-0.65um_54_12 | reverse complement strand
TTTGGATGGAGTCAATGATGAGCGTTTAGCGCGCCTGATCAAACGCCAATCCGAAACAGCTCAAATGCTGGTAATTTCGCATCGCAAACCCATGATTAGTTATTCCGACCAAGCCATCGGAGTGCATGGCCGTGCCGATGGGACATCGCGCGTAACAGGCATCCGCTGGGGCGGCTCTCAGGCAGCAGGAGAATAACGCTATGACGACTGCCACGGATCTTGGTATTGAGATCTTGGTTCGGCTCGCCAGCAAGGGTGAGATTGATCCGTGGGACGTAGATATTATCGAAGCAACCGACCGCTGCCTACAAAGTCTTGATGCCACCAATCGTAATGATTTGCGCCTCTGCGGACGCACTCTGCACTGCGCCACTATCCTGTTGCGGCTGAAAGCGGAAGCCATGGCAGCCGAAGTTGTT
Organism: Cyanobacteria bacterium NC_groundwater_1444_Ag_S-0.65um_54_12; assembly: GCA_016267585.1. Lineage (GTDB taxonomy): Bacteria > Cyanobacteriota > Sericytochromatia > S15B-MN24 > VGJW01 > JACQUT01. The sequence continues at coordinate 3,013 of JACQUT010000171.1, read as the reverse complement.
GACGCGTTAAGTGAACCGGTAGTCGAGGCAGAGGATTGGGAGGGTTTTGCTGAAATCACCGAGGAATCCGCAAATTCTCGTGAAGAACCTGGCGTGATAGACCTGTCTTTTATGCGACGCAAAAGTGTACGCCAACCACGTCACCGCCGGGTAACCCTTTCTGAGCTGATCGCCGAACTACAGCGTCTGGAAACAGCGATGAACAATGTTGCTACTCCAAGGAGTAATACTTTGCGACACGTCAGCGCAGCAGAGCTACGCGCAAAAACCATAGGCCTGGCCCACGCGGAAAATATAGAAAGCGATGCCAAGCAGTTAGCTGAACATCTAGCAATAATCTTCAGGACCGAGCAACAGATCTCTTTCTCGGCCTTGGCCGCTAGATATCAGGATGTGCATGGTACTTTTTTAGCTATCTTGTTTCTTGCCCATTGGGGCATGCTAGATCTTGTCCAGGAGCACTTCTACACTGACATTTCGATTCACCCCGCCAAAGACGACAACAGCCATGAAAAAGAGGTTGCAGCCTAACCTTCACCAAGGGGAATCGGTATACCCTCTGGTAGAAGCAGCACTTTTTGCCACCAACCGGCCGCTGGCGATCGACGAGATAGCAACTCTGCTTGCCCTTCCGCGCAAAGCTGTCAAATTAGCGCTAGAACAACTGGTAGCTGACTACGCCAACCGGGAAAATAGTGCCCTGGAAATCGGGCTAGCGGAAGGATATATTTTACAAGTCAAGTCGCTTTATCAAAGGGTCGCCGATCGCCTACTCCCTACCGATCTCTCTGCCGGAATACTCCGGACACTTGGCCTCATCGCCACCCGCGCTCCGATCTTGCAATGCGAGATCATAAAGCTACGCGGAACTGGTGCTTATGAACACATCAGGGAACTGGTCAAGCGCGAACTTATCCAAAAGACAGCCTCTGGCAATTCTTTCGAGTTGAAACTGGGACCCAAGTTCACAGAATATTTCGAAATCGATCCAAAAGATCTCGCTGCACATTTTTCAGTTTCTTGACCTATTGACATAGTATGATAATGTAATCATACTATGTCTTAGTCAAAAATAATTCGGGGGAATAGCATATCCATGAAAATCACTTTTTTTCGTGCTGCAGACCGAGCAACCTATGCCAATAATGTCCATGTCGTCATAACGACACGGGGACGCCGCAAAATTCTTGATCCCCTGGCAGAAGCCCTTATCGAGCATTTTCGAGAAGTGGATAATTATGGTCTGGACAAGATTCGTGGTATCGCGGTCGCCGACGATCACGTACATTTAGTAGTTGCGATACCACCCAATCGTTCGATAACGCAAGTTGCCCATCGACTCAAAAGCTACTCCAGTTCCCGCCTACAAAGGGAGAATCCGAATATCGCCATACTCCTGGCAGGGCGTGGACTCTGGCAACGTGGCTATACCTGTCGCAACCTCGGCTCTATTACCATAGGCGATCTCAAAACTTACTTGCAAAACCAGGTGGGCTACGATTTGCCGGACTATGCCTGATAAATAACCGGATCTCGCCTTTTTCGACTCTTCAAAGATTATTGTAAAATCTCAATACAGCTTGGTAGGTAGGGGAAAGCTATTGATAATCTTCGCGCAGCATTCGCTTGCTGTTTTCTTCATTACGGCTGGTGCCGGATACCTACTCAGCCGGCTGAACCTGTACGGGATCAACCTGGGTGCAGCAGCTATTCTCTTTGTCGGTCTAGCACTGGGAGCCTGGAGTAAAGGTACACTATTGCTCCCGGAAATCATTGGCCAACTTGGCTTGTTGCTTTTTGTCTATACTATCGGCTTACAAGCTGGCCCAGCATTTTTTCCTATTTTGCGTCGTCGCGGCTTTAGCCTGGTAATGCTTGCTGCAATCGCTATCGGCCTAGCTAGCTTGACTGCTGCATTGACGGTGCCGTTATTCGGGATCGATCCCAGGCTCGCCATCGGCCTTTTTTGTGGTGGCACCACCAATACTCCGGCCCTAGCTGCTGTCACGGAGGCATTGAAAAATTCGCCCCATGCTGCCTTACCGGCAATTGGCTACTCGATAGCCTATCCGTTAGGAGTATTGTTGCCGATCCTGGCAGCGGAGTTCATTGCACGTATTCGCCATATTGATATCGCACGTGAAGCCAAATTAGCCGAGCGAAAGTTTGAAACTATGCCGGAGCCTGCTATTGCTTGCAACTTGCAGGTCACTTCTCCGCTCTTGATAGGCAAGCCGCTGGGCAATTCTTCCCTGACAGATCTTGGCGTAGTTATTAGCCGAATACAACGTGGCGAACAAATCGATCTACCAACCCCTGATACGGTCCTGGCCAAGGGTGACATCCTTCATTTGATCGGCTCTGCCAGGCAGCTTGGCGAAGCTGTCCGCCTCGTGGGCCCTGCAGTCACTCAGCAGCCGGGGCCAGAAACCCGTCATGATAGGGTAGATGTGCGTCAGGTGTTTCTATCAAACCCGCAGCTCATTGGCCGGCGGCTAGGCGAACTAAATCTCGATCAGCAATGGAAAGCAATCATAGCGCGAATTCGGCGCGGTGACGTCGAATTTGTCCCTTCCCCTGATACTCGCCTGGAACGTGGCGATATTTTGCGAATAGTTTCTCGAGCCGAGCATGTAGAAGTGGTAGCGCGCTATTTTGGTAACTCGCTGCGCGCTATTGGCGAGATGGATTACTTGTCGCTCTCGTTGGGTGTCCTCTTGGGGATCGCTATCGGCATGGTCCGATTACCGTTGCCGGGCGGACTAGAAGTACAGCTAGGCTTGGCAGGCGGGCCACTGCTCGTGGCACTGGTGCTAGGCTGGCTCGGAAGAACTGGCTCGATCGTTTGGTCCCTGCCCATGACAGCTAGCCAGATGCTGCGCCAGCTAGGGTTAGTCATGTTCTTTTCTTCCGTAGGCTTGCGGGCCGGCGCGCACTTTGGTTCTGCCTTCGCCAAGCAGGCATGGGAACTGATACTGGGAGGCGCCCTGGTAACACTGGCAGCCAGTACCGT
>JACQUT010000170.1 GCA_016267585.1 Cyanobacteria bacterium NC_groundwater_1444_Ag_S-0.65um_54_12 | reverse complement strand
TTGCAAAGCATTTACTGCAGCACAATTGTCCGGACAGCGCAAGCTAGGTTTCTTACTGCTCATGGCAATCAGTTCCGCTAGCTCGCCCACCGTGACTACGAGATCTATCGGCAAATCGTCTAGCTGGAGACCTAACGTCCGGTGTGCTTGGGCAGCATATTCACCCAGTTCCGCCATTTCACTCCAGACGGTGATGCGCCGTCCAGCGCATGGCAGTTGACAGAAAGTATCCAAAGCAGCGCGTGCAGAATCAGGGTTAGCATTGTAACTATCGTCAAAGATCTCGATATCCCCTATCGCCAAGACGCGATTACGTCCACCGACCGGTAGGGGTGCCAAGGTCAGTTCCGACGGCAAGGCAATCCCCAGCTGCCAAGCCACCGCAATGGCTGCCAGAGCATTGGCCATATGATGCCTACCGGGTAAAGCTAGTCGTATGGTAGAACTAGCAGCAGCGACTTGCTGGTTAGCACACCAGCTGACCCGGAAGCTCCAACCATCAGCAGCGACGGGTTCTAATGCGCTGGCGGCCCAGACTTCTCCCATTGCTGGCCCTTGCAACGAAAAATAACAGACGCGGGGATGAGCTCTGCCAAGCTCGCGGCACCATGGATCATCACCATTCAGTACCAGGCGCCCATCTGGCATCCCTTGCACCAGCTCGCCTTTGGCAGCAGCTATGGCCGCTTGGCTACCGAGCCGACCGATATGTGCGCTGCCAATATTGGTAATAACCCCCACATCAGGCTGAGCTAGCTTGGTCAAATACGCTATCTCACCGCTGCCCCGCATGCCAAATTCCACGACTGCCGCCTGAATTCCTGGTCGTAGCTCTAGCAGAGTGCGCGGGACTCCTATTTCGTTATTGAAATTAGCCTGGCTTTTGGCACAGCGGAGGAAACGTCCAAGTAGTTCGTAAATGGTCTCTTTGGTACTGGTCTTACCAGTCGAACCAGTCACGGCGATCACCGGCAGTCCGAGCTTGGATCGCCAGTAGTGAGCCAGCCGGCCATAGGCCAGCAGGGTATTTTCTACCGCAACAACAGCGCATGACGTTGCTACGGACAGCTCTTTACCAAGCAATACGGCTGTTGCACCTTGCGCAATGGCGGTAGCGACAAACTCATGGCCATCGTACCGTTCGCCCACCAATGGTACAAAAAGCGAGCCTGGAGCAATCGCACGCGTATCGGTTGATACCGCACCAACCATTTGCTGCGGCCTGCCAGTTATCAGCTTTCCGCGAGTGGCCTCGGATATCTCTGCTAGCGTTAGCATGCTTGCTGTGATTACCTTCCGCTAGTTACTTCCACTAAACGGCTGCTTTTCAAACTCGGCCAATCACCCAGCCGCCAGTTCACGCAAGACCAGTCGCGCCACTTCTCTATCATCAAAAGCTATTTTGCGTTCGGCAATCAGCTGGTATGTTTCATGACCTTTGCCAGCCAAGATGATGGTATCGCCGGGCTTCGCCTGGCGAATCGCCCAATTTATGGCTTCAGAACGATCGACGATGGCATGATAGTTGCCTGCAATGCCGGCGCTAATATCGGCGATGATGGTTTGCGGATCTTCCGAGCGCGGGTTGTCGCTGGTGAGGCACACCACATCAGCCCATTGGGAAGCGATATCACCCATCATCGGACGCTTGGTGCGATCGCGATCGCCCCCGCAGCCAAAAACGCAAATCAAGCGCCCGGTGGTAAAATCGCGGATAGTCTTCAGTACATTTTCCAGGCCATCAGGGGTATGGGCGTAATCTACCAGTACCGTGAAGGGGTAGTTGGCTGGAGTCACGCGCTCTATTCGTCCTGGTATGCCGGGAATATGCTCTAGCGCTGCCAGAACATTATCCAGGTCAAGTCCCAGCGCGGTTGCAGTGGCGATAGCTGCCAAGGCATTGTAGAGGTTGAATCTTCCCGGTAACGGCAACCGAAAGCAATATTCATGCGTTGGCGTGCACAGTGTGCCCTCCGAGCTGGTTGCAGTGAGCCTTATGTCTTTGATGGTGAAATCGCAATTATTCTCGAGACCGTAAGTGAAAATCTGAGCGGGGCCAGCTTGGCTTAGCTGCGCCAAGCCAGGATCGTCCGCATTCAAAATAGCAAAATCGGTTGACTCGAGCGAGCTGAACAGTTTAGCCTTGGCCAGAGCATAGGCCTCCGTGGTGCGGTGGTAATCGAGATGATCCCTGGTCAGATTGGTAAAAATTCCGGCTTTAAAACCGAGATGTGCTACGCGTTGCTGATCTAGCGCATGTGAAGACACTTCCATCGCTACCGATCGTACACCGGCGTCTACCATCATGGCCAGTAACTGTTGCAGCTCTGGTGCTTGTGGGGTAGTGAAACCCAGATCTACCGTCGTGGTGAGACCTCCGGCAATGTAACGCGCTCCCAGCGTACCGATCAAGCCTGATGGCTGGCCATGACTTTGCAGCGCGGCTTCTAGCAGGTGAGTGGTGGTGGTCTTGCCATTCGTTCCGGTAACTCCCAACAGTTGCAAGGAACGACCAGGGAAGCCGTAAAAACAGGCACTGGTCCAAGCGAGCGCCTCGCGGGGGTCTGGTGCCGCCAAGTAGCAAAGACCGGACGGTAACGCGGATAGTCTTTCTCGGTCAACGATGGCGGCGATCGCCCCGGTTGCCAGTGCATCCGCTACATAGTCATGGCCGTCCACTTTAGTACCAGGTATAGCGACAAAAAGATTTCCTGGTCTCACTTGGCGGGAATCATAACAAATCCCGGTCAGCTTGGTATCGGGTGCCGGGAAATTGTCTCCTACTGCGGGATAACGCAGCATGACATCAATCAGTCGCATGGTAAAGTCCTCCTGGCATATTAACTGCCGGATCGGGCAGGGCGCCCAGAACACGCAAGCTAGCTGCTGCAACATCTCGGAATAATGGAGCAGCAGTTTGGCTGGCGAAATGAGCATACTTTGGCGAATCGAGCGAAGCCAAAACCACAATTCGCGGGTGTTCTGCTGGTGCATAACCGACAAATGAAGCTACTACGTCATTCGAGTAGCCACGACCATCAGCGTTAACCTTTTGCGCGGTTCCCGTTTTGCCAGCGACCTGATAACCAGGTATCCGGGCTGCCGCCCCGGTCCCGCCGGTTTCTGTCACTTTGCGCAGCATCTTTCCCATGGCAGTCACCACGTGGGGTGACAACACGCGCTGGGGTGGCGCAGGAGGAAAGTCGGCAATCATTCGGCCATCCGGAGCGACAATCTTGCGAATCAAGCGCGGGCGTATCCGATAGCCGCCGTTGGCAAAAATACACTCGGCAGTCACTAATTGCAGAGCGGTAACCGATATTCCCTGACCGTAAGATATCGTGGCATGGTTAATAGGGCGCCAGGGCAATTTGGGCAATAGGCCAGCTGATTCGCCGCCCATGCCACTGTCCGTCGATCGCCCGAATCCGATTCTTTCCAGCAAGCTGCGCTGGACTTTATCCGACATGCGCATGCCAATTTGCGCCGTACCGACATTGCTGGATACCTGAATAATCTGTGGTACCGCAAGACGACGAACACTAGGCGGTGGATCATGATCACCTATAGTCTGGTTGCCGATGGTGAGACGTGGCGGACAATCAATCACCGATTCAGTGGTGATCACGCCGGCTTCCAGTGCAGCGGCCACCGTAAAAGGTTTCAAGGTCGAACCCGGCTCGAACACACTGCTTACGGCTGAATTTCTGGTCAAGGTAAGATCGACCTTCTGGCGCAGGTTCGGATCATAGGTAGGAAGAGTGGCAAAGGCAAGCACATCGCCATTATGCGGGTCCAGCACAATTACGGATCCCGCCTGGGCACCCAAATTCGCTATTGCCTGCTGCAATAAATATTGGGCCTGATGCTGGATAATTTCATCCAAAGTGAGGGTAACGCGCGCGCCGTCTGTCAAGAGGATGTCAAGAGGCGAATCGTTTGATTCGCGAAGGATCTCGCGGCCCATGGCGTCGACCTGGATGTCCAGATAACGTGGCGGTCCTTTCAATAGTTTGTCGAAATCATGCTCTATGCCGGCCAGTCCTTGATTATCGATACCGACAAATCCGATCAGGGTTGCGGCTAGCTCACCTTTGGGATAAACTCGCCGTGTCTCCCTGACCAGACCTATACCGGCCAGTTTCAGTGCGCGCACTTGCTGGGCAACCGCGTTTTCTTGTTGGCGTGCAATCCAGCACCAGTGTCGGTCTCGCAACGTCTCGGCAAGTTTTTGTGGGCTAATGCCGACTAATGGTGAAAGTTTGGCGGCGATCACAGCGGGGCTTGCTTTCAGCTCGGCGGGTTGCGCGTATACGGACCAGGCTTCTACCGAAACCGCTAGTTCCTGGCCGTTGCGATCCACTATTTCACCGCGTAATGATGCCAGATCAATACGTTTGGTACGCTGAGCGCGCGCCAATTTACCCAGATGATCCGCTTCCCATATCTGCAAATAAGCAAGACGCCCGCAGAGCAAAGCTCCTGCCAGCCAGACTAGCACCTGCAGCCAACGGATACGTCGTCGCAAGAGCTTGCTGCGCGCAGCTGGCAGCACTTATCTTAATACCCTTCCGCTACCCCTGTAACGATCGGGCCAGCAGGCTTGCTGGTGGGAAGTAGCACCGGTGGTGGAAGATAAGCGATATTGTTTGGCAAGGTCAACCCTCTGGCGCGTGCACGCCTCTCGACTTGATCAAGAGAGAGCATGGCGGATAATTCGGTACGCAATCGCACGTTGGTATCTCGATCAATTCTTAGTTGGCGCTGCCACTGCGAAAGCTGTGCCTCCTGAATGACCGTCACTACATAAAGTATCAGCGTAACTCCCACTACGCCAGTCAGTACAGTCAGTGAACGCTGCCTCATCACTGCAAAAAACGGTAGCGAAGAACGAGTCAGGGCCATTGGCGTCAAATCCTCTGGGCACCGCGCAACTTGGCGCTGCGCGAACGAGGGTTGAAGTGAACTTCTTCGGCACCAGGTACCAAGGGTTTGGAAGACAAATCGCGCAATCGTGGTTGCTGCCCGCAAATACAGATCGGAACGCGTGATGGGCAAATACATCCCTTGGCTTCAGAACGAATGAAACGCTTGACTATGCGGTCTTCTAACGAATGAAAGCTGATCACCGCCAAGCGGCCTTCGGGTTTGAGTTTAGCTACCGCAGCAGGCAAACCGCGCGACAGGCAACCCAGCTCATCATTGACTGCTATGCGCACCGCTTGAAAGATCCTGGTAGCGCGGTGAGCACCTGATGGATTGCGCGCAGCGTACTGTGAAGCAATAGCTGCCAGTTCACCGGTAGTATAGATTGGCCGTCTTGGGATGATGGCTCGAGCGACTTTTCTGGCGTTGGGCTCTTCACCATGACGTGCGAACAGTTGCGTCAAAGCGTCTTCACTCCAGGTGTTGACAATCTCCTGGGCGCTAAGCCCGCTGGTGGGATCCATTCGCATGTCCAGCGGGCCAGAACGCGCGAAAGAAAATCCCCGCTCGGTGCAGGCGAGTTGCCAGCTGGAAAGACCTAGATCCAAAAGAATTCCATCTAACCCGGGCAAATCCGGGCGTTGCAGTGCCCGATCGTAAGTATCGTGAAACAATACAAAGTTTCCCCCTACCAGTCGTAAATGAGCCTCCGCCAGTGCGAGCGAATCGGCATCGCGATCGGCGCCATAAAGCACACCATCTGGAGTGATGCTAGCCAGGAGCGTTGCTGCATGACCACCCAACCCTATCGTACCGTCAAAGATCGCCATGCCAGGCCGCGGCACGAGTAGCGTCAGCACCTGGGTAAGCATCACGGGATTATGCAATGAACTCGCAGGAAGGATATCCGTCATCAATACCATCCGTCTGTATCAGTTATCACCAGAGCCGGGATCTCCTTGTTAATTAGAAATTAATTAAGCCAAGAAAGCTAGCTAGTGCGCCGCCAAGGGTATAACACAAAGAACATTTTTTGAACACAAGAGTATAGTGAGCAGTTACTTAAAACCTAGAGCGGCGCTCTGATATGGTTGATTGGTGTCTTTGCCGCACTGCTTCAAATAATAGCAACGCTCCAGCGACCGAAGCGTTCAGGGAAGACACATGCCCGTAGAGCGGTATGCGAACCGCAAAATCGCAAGTCTCGCTCACCAAACGTGGCAGACCGGAGCCCTCGGCACCAATCACCAGAGCAATCGGCACCGTCAAATCAACTTCATAGGCTACTTGGGCCGCCGCCTCGTCGGCTGCTACTATCCAGAAGCCAGCTTTCTTGAGTGCCTTCAAGGCTTGTGAGATATTCGTGACCCGTGCCACCGGGACATATTCCAGAGCGCCGGCTGCTGCCTTGGCTACCGTTCCCGTCAATGCTGCAGCGCGTCGCATGGGTAACACTACCCCTTGTGCACCTGCGGCATCGGCCGAACGAATAAGCGCGCCCAGGTTATGGGGATCCGCTATGCCTGCCAGTACCAGCAATAGTGGTTGCGCCGCTCGGCATGCCTGCTCGATCAGTTCCTCGAACGAAGTGTAATTCATGGGCGATAACGCTGCTACTATGCCTTGATGAGGACCATGGGCCAGTTGATCGAGCTTGCCACGGTCAACTTCCTGAACTGGCGCTCGCTTTTCCCGTGCCAGGCGATAAATCAAAGTTGCCAGTTGTTTATCTGCCAAGCTACGCAATAACCAGATCTTGTTGACAGTACGATCGCCTTTGAGCGCCTCCACTACCGCGTGTCTTCCCCAAATAACTTCCGCATTAGCAGCTTGAATATTTTCCTGCTGCTCGCTCTCACTCGGGTGCGGAGGTATTTTCACTGGGCTTCCTCGCAACTACTATCGACGATACCTAGCAACTGGGCCAAGCGATCGGTTTGCCCTTGCAGATACAGGTGGCCTAGTAAGGCCTCGAGTGCAGTGGCCTGACGATAAGTACTTTGGGCGATGGTTCGTGGAACCGGACCCTTGTTATTGCGAGCGCGACGCGTGACAGCGCGTTCCGTATCATTCAACAAGGGTTCCAAGATCCGCAATACCGCTGCCTGAGCAGATGCTCGCACTCGTGCCACTGCTGCTCGGTGTCGCTCGCGCTGGGGAAGTTTTTTTTGCAAGAGGCGCCGACGTACGTGCAATTCGAAAACCGCATCGCCCACATAGGCTAGTTCACGCGGGTGATAGTGGCGCTGCGCGCTGGAGGATGCAGCAACTTCTTCAGTGATCGGAGGAAGCATGTCAGCAGACTCCATCAGTTGCCAGTTCCCAGGAAGTCTGCCCACCAGGTCGATCTGCTAAAGCTATGCCTAGCTTGCGAAGCTCGCTGCGAATCTCGTCCGCCAAAGCGAAATTGCGTTCTTTTTTCGCCTGCTGCCGACGCAAAATCAAAGAATCCAAGAGCTCATGTGGTTCTTCTTGCGCTGTTTTGGCGATGGCAAAGTTGCTGGCAAGCTGACGCAGCGGCTCCGTTAGCCAGGCGATAGCTCGAATTGCCTGTTCTGTTTGTCGTGGCAATGGCCCCAGATCGATACCCAGCACGGCCCCCAGCTCGCGCACCCGTTCAACGATATGGCCTGCCGCTGCTCGATCTTGGTCCGGCAAGGCACGCAAATGGGCACGCGCTTCCCAGAGAGCTGCCAGGGCACGCGGGGTATTGAAGTCGTCATCCATGGCCGCCTGGAAAGCCTGCTCTAAAGCTGCCCGGTACTGGATAATCGGATCAGTAGCCGGCGCCAAGCTTTCAGCTTGCTCGGCCAGTGAGCGCCTGAGTCTATCAAGAGCATTTCCCGCTGAATCAAGCGACTGGTCACTAAAATCACAATCTTGCCGATAATGGGTCTGTAACAGGAAATATCTTACTTGCTGCGGGTCATAGTGTTCCAGAAGTTGGCGTATCGTACGAAAATTGCCCAGAGATTTTGCCATTTTTTCGGCTTCTACCTTGACAAAACCGTTATGAAGCCAATATTTGACAAAAAGCTGCTCGGTCAGAGATTCGGACTGCGCTATCTCATTTTCATGATGAGGGAAAATCAAGTCCCGGCCGCCGGCATGAATATCCACAGTTTCCCCCAGGTGCTTACTGGCCATGACCGAGCACTCCAGATGCCAACCGGGGCGTCCGCTACCCCAAGGCGAATTCCAAGCAGGTTCACCTTCCTTGGCAGCTTTCCATAAAGCGAAATCCGCCGGATCTTCCTTGTAAGGGTCGGGGTCTTCCAGGCGAGTACGCTGCGAAAGATCTGCTAACTCTCGGCCTGAAAGCTGGCCATAACGGGGATAAGAGCGCACTTTGAAATAAACTGTACCTTGTGATGTCAGGTAAGCATGCTTTTGCTCGAGCAATTTTTCTACAAAATCGATCATCTCGTAGATATGCTCGGTTGCTCTGGGATAATAATCGGCACGCCCGACATTTAACCGATCCATGTCAGCAAAGTATTCCGCTTCATAACGCTGGGCCAATGAACCAGGATCTTCTCCTAGCTCCGCAGCCCGCCGTATGATTTTGTCGTCGATATCGGTGAAATTCTGCACATGTACTACCTGATATCCGCGATAAGCCAAGTAACGGCGTACTATATCCCAAACAATGTAGCAGCGCGCATGGCCCAGGTGACAGTAATCATATACCGTGACACCGCACACGTAGAAAGAAACACGTGGGTAAGCTAGCGGCGCAAAGCGTTCCAAGCGTTTCGTCAGATCATTATATATCCGCAACATACCCACTATTTTACCAGATCGTGGCTGCTTTCTTGAAATAACTTCATAAATTTGTGTATATTAGAACTTCGGTTACACAATAGCTATGAAACGAGGTAACGCCATGTTAGTACGTGAAATCATGAACGAAGAAGTTATCACCTGCCCACCTTCTGCTCGGATCGCCGATGTCGCCAGAACCATGAAACAGCACAATGTCGGCATGGTTCCTATCACCGAGAACGGCCAATTGCTGGGCGTAGTCACTGATCGAGACATCACGGTGTATTGCGTGGCAACCGGTAATATCGATCGGTCAGCGCGCGAATTGATCCATGGCCGACCCGTGACCATTACCCCCGATTCACCGGTAGAAGAAGCAGCAAAGGTCATGACCGTGAACAAGGTACGGAGACTGTGTGTCACTTCCAACGGGAAGATTCATGGAGTGCTCTCGCTTGACGATTTATCCGGTGCCGGTAACGCGAATTTAGTAGCTGAAGCACTGCAGCAGATTCACCAGGCACAATGTCTTAAGCACTAGGTAAAGCACAGTGTCTCGCCGGCGCCTGTTCAGAGGACCAGTCCACTGGCAGGCGCCTTGTCGAATCAGAATACTTCACAAACAATGTCGCGATCTAGCAAAGCTATGGCCTCGTGCGCACGCATGCCAAGCGTGGCGCTGGCTCCCGGGATGCCTTTCAACTGCTGCAGCAGATCGATGACCTGACGCAAGTGGCGCACTAGCTGGCCTTCGTCTATGCCACTGGTCGCGATCAGCTCTGGCCATTCGGCCCCTTCGGCCCAAGCCTGTACCAGACCGGCATATTCTTTGACCAGATAGACGGGCTGGTCGACAGCGTGCTTGCGCTGGAGGCGCAGCAGATCTTTGCCGCTGGCCGTCAGTTTGCGGCAGATCCGCTGAATCGGCTGGTCCAGGGGAAGAGGATACCAGGTTTGTCGACCGCGCGGTGGTTCAGCCACGATGCAGCTGACCAGCGCAGTCAGTTGACCAGGTATTAACGCTTCAAGCCAGCCGCCTACTACACATTCGGCAGCCATGAGCTCGTTGGTGGTGCGGAGGTGGGCGATCGCCACACCGCGCGCGAGCAACTGCCTGTCACGTAAATAGCCAGCCTCTTGCAGTACGCGTTGTAGCGCTTGAAACTCTCGCCAGTGACTGCTTTTTGTCTGTTCGATTTTGCGAGTCAGCTGCTTGGTCTCTTGCTGTAGCAGGTAGTACTGTTCGGTCAGTTTTTCACATTTGTGACGCGACCCGCAACTAGCACAAGGGATGGCTGCTAGCTCTTGCGATACCGCAGCCAGCTTTTCCCGAGCTTTCATCACCTCTGGACAATTATCCCAGTCAGCCGCACTGGCGGGTAAATCATATCCGTCAGCCTCCAGGGCGGCTACCCGTTTCTTGAGCGATGCTTGGCGCGATCGCCCGCAACGATGGCGCTCCAGCAAATCGACGCGCGGCTGCGTCTCGGTAACCGGACAAAGTGGTTTGCAGTCTTTTAATTGCACCATAGCTTCTTGGTGTTGCTGCAGGAGCTGACCCAGCAGGCCAGCACTTTGAAAGGACGAAAAACTTTGTTCCACGATGCGTCGCGCCTGCGCTGGATCGTAGCGCTGGGTGAGGTTAGCGACCATATGAAAATTCAAGGTGAAGCGGCTGCGCAACGGCGCTACCGGATCGCGGGCCAACTTGGCCAGATCATGCGGCGAATAGCGCGCTCCCGCTAGCACTACCGCATGGCCTATGCGATCCATCCCCCGGCGGCCGGCACGGCCGGTCATCTGATGAAATTCGCTCACCGTCAACATGCGTAGACCGTCGTCAGTACGTTTCAGCAGATTGGATAGCACGACGGTACGTGCTGGCATGTTGATTCCGGCCGCCAAGGTTTCGGTGGCAAAAACCACCTTTACCAGGCCCCGTTGAAATAGCTTCTCTATGATCAGCTTGAGTGGCGGCAAAAGGCCAGCATGATGCGGGGCAATGCCATATGGCAATCTGTCTAGCCAGCATCTCGCTGAAGCAGAGGTCAACAGGCCCGGTGTCGCTTGTACCGCTTGCCTGACGGTCTCGCCGATCTCCCAGGCCTCGGTCTTGGAAGTCAAGTTCAGATCTGCTGCAATGACATCTAGCGCATGCTGCTCGCAGCCCAGCCGCGAAAAGACGAAATAAATGGCCGGCAGCATTCGCTTGGCTTGCAGGTTACCGATCACTTCTACCGGATCGGGTAGTCTTCCCCAGTTACTGGTCTGGAAATTCTTGATGGCTAATTTGCCACCGGCAGTAAAAAGCCTTTGCAGGTTCGGGGTTGCCACATATAGATCCAGGGGCACGGGACGCTGCGTATGCGACACTACTGCCATGGGGCGATGCACTGCCGAGACCCAAGCGGCAAGCTCAGTGGCGTTGGGAATGGTAGCCGAGAGCGCTACCACCAGGGTTTCCTTGCTCAAGAACACGATCGTTTCTTCCCAGACCGTTCCGCGGCCCTCGGAACCCAGATAGTGCGCCTCATCCAGAATAACGTGAGAAACATCCGAGAGGCGCTCGGGATCTGATTGCAAGATGTTGCGCAAAATCTCGGTGGTCATGACCAGGACTGGGGCAGTGGCTTCGATTACCACGTCACCCGTCAGCAATCCGACCTGCTCTGGTAACCATTGCCGCAAATCGCGGAATTTTTGATTGGAAAGGGCCTTGAGCGGGGTAGTGTAAATACAGCGCTGGCCAGCCTGGAGCGCGACCCAGATGGCAAATTCCGCTATCACGGTCTTTCCGGCACCCGTGGGTGCCGAGACCAGTACTGATTCGCTAGCCAGCAAGTGCTCGATGGCTACCAGCTGGTATGGATCGAGGGTAAAGGACTGCGCCGTCAGAAAGGCTTCCCGGAGCGCGGTTGATTGCTGTGGCATCGCAGAACAGATCGTAGCACGCCACGCATCGGGAAGCCGAAATGTTTGTCAATGCTGTGATAGGTCGGCTTGCACTCTGGTGACAGCAAACCTACAATGTGCGCATGAGGCGCGTGGTTGCTTGTTTCTTGGCGCTAAGTGTCTTGGTGGCCGTGCCAGCCCAAGCCGGGATTCCGGTACGCCGTGATCGGGCAAAGGAGCTGCTCGCGGCAAACGCCAATTCCTTGGCAGAATTGCACCTCTGGCCCGACACCGCTCGCAAGCAGGGTGTCAGTCTGGATGAGGTTTATTATCAGCTCGGGTTGGCACGGCTAAAGCTAAAAGATTGGCCAAGAGCGCAGGATGCCTTTGAGCACGTCCCGGTTTATTCTCCCTGGTACCCCAAAGCACTGGCCAAGCTGGCGGAGCTCTATTCGCTACAAGGAAAGTCACAGCGCGCCATTCGCGCCTACCGTGCGCTCATACCGCTGCTGGGCACGAATAGTGCGGAACGCGCCCAGTTTGACCTGGCAGAAGAACTTTTCGCCGCCCGGGCTTACGAGGAAGCGATCGCTGTCTACCGCACGCTCGAGTACTCCCGGGATGCCTCGTTGCGCGAAGCAGCTTGGTATGGTGCAGGCTGGGCAGCGAGCCGCGCTGGCCTGCGTCCGCGTGCCATATGGTTTTTCCGGCAGGTCTTGCTGGAGTTCCCGACCAGTCCGCGGGTGCGTGAAGCTCGTCTGCAACTGGCGAATCACTATCTGCGGCTAGGTAAACTCAATGAAGCGGCAGCACAGCTGACAGCACTGCGCGCCAGCAATGCTGGTTTGGCCATGCCAGATGAACCATCGAGCCTGCCGGGCAACCATCTGGCAAATGACGAAAATGAATTGTTTTCCGCCGCGGAGTTTCTCGCTGCCGAAGCCGGGGCCAATGCCAATGATTGGGTGAGAGCGGTCCAGCACTACCAAGCAGTTCCGCTCTCCTCGCACTTCGCGGAAGCTGCCGCCTATGGTTCGGCCTGGTCGCTGCAGCGCTTGGGCCGCTTGCCGGAAGCGCGGCAAGCGCTATTGACTTATTTGCAACGCTATCCGAAAGGTGCACTGCGTGCCGCCGCACTCTATGCCATGGGGAGAGTTCAGCAAGATAGCGGTCTTTTGCCAGAGGCCAGAGAAAGCTATCGTGAAGTTTTGCAACAGGCAACCGGTAAATGGGCACCGGAAGCGCTTTATCAGCTGGCTGCGCTGGAACTGGCTGCCGGCCAAATTCCGGAGGCTTTGCGCTGGGCCAAGCGACTCGAACGCGAGTACCCGGGGGGACGTCTAAGCGCACCAGGACTCTGGCTACTGGCCGAAGCACAACTAGCTAGCGGAGCACTGTCCGATGCGATTGTCAGCTACCGCCGCTTGGCAAGGCACCCGGAGTCTCTGGATTTTCTGGAAGGCAAAAGTGAACACGTACTCTTCAAGTTGGGAATCGCCTATTTTCGCGACGGCAATTTTCCAGCGGCAGACACGGCCTTTCGCCAATTGACGACCGGACCGCTGGCCAGCGAAGCCGCTTTTTGGCATGCCGAATCCCTGTATCGTTCGGGAAACTATCGACCGGCGCTGGAAGCTTATCAGTATTTCCTCAAACATCACGGATCCTCTGAACGGGCGCCAGAGGCTACCTATGGCTTGGCATGGGCCTTGCTCA
>JACQUT010000169.1 GCA_016267585.1 Cyanobacteria bacterium NC_groundwater_1444_Ag_S-0.65um_54_12 | reverse complement strand
GCATAAGAATTCTAGCTATCGGGGTGAAACAACAGGATCTCGAGAAGATTCCAGCCATCGCAGGTTTGAATGGTGTTTTGATCGATGTTGCGCACGGTCACAGCGATCGCGTCATCGAAATCATTCAGCTAGTGCGAGAATATTATCCCGATCTTTGGGTCATGGCCGGCAACATAGCGACGGCGGAAGGTGCGTGGGATCTCCTGGATGCTGGCGCCCATGCCATCAAAGTTGGTGTTGGGCCAGGAGCGGTTTGTACTACCCGTATCGTTACCGGCTGCGGAGTACCACAACTGACAGCTATCATGAAAGCACGAGCAGCGCTCGATCGCTGGTGGGATGTGGAACGTCGCAAGGCGAAACCTCGCATGCGCTTTGCGCCGACTCTGGTAGCAGATGGGGGAATCCGTAATTCTGGTGATATAGTAAAGGCTCTCGTAGCGGGAGCGCATACGGTCATGATTGGCAGTCTCTTTGCCGGAACCGATGAATCGCCAGGCGAGGTTGTCAGCAAGGACGGGCGCCCTTGTAAGCTTTATCGTGGTATGGCTTCCGTCGGTGCCATGCAAGTGATAGGTATTGAACGCACGCCAGAAGGCATAGAAACCTATTTCCCGCTGCAAGGTCCCGTAGCCCAGCTAGTACATGATCTGGAAGGTGGCTTGCGAAGCGGCCTTGCTTACTGCAACTCGGCAGCGATCTCGGATCTGCATGAGCAAACGATCGAATTGTTGAAAGTTTCTTCGCAAGGTAGGCAAGAGAGTCTGCCACATGCCACTTTCCGAGATTTTAGCCGCTGGGATGGCGAACAGGCCGTTAATGGTTCTGTTAATGCATTGGCACGAAACCCCAGCTAGGTAGGCGATCGCCCCTGGTAGTGGGCTGGGGCCGCGGGGTTTCGTTCTTGTCATTTTTCGGCAGTTCGGGCTTGGTGACTCCGCCTCCCGGTTTCACGAAGCCCCAGGTCGGTAGGCGATTTTTTGTTGCAGCAGTCGGCTCAGGTGAGGGTACCGGCAGCAGTGAGGGCTGCGGTCTGGGTTGATCCAGATAGCGCACAGCAGCATTCATGGCGGCTCCGAAATCGAGGCGTCTGGTCGTAGCTGGCGCAAAGCCTTTTGTTGGCTGTCCTGTCTCATGAAGCAAATTGGCAATCTCGCCCGGCGTCAACGCGGGATTCATGGCAAGCAAGGTAGCCACCGCGCCAGCCACGATGGGAGTCGCCATGCTGGTCCCACTCTTGGCTCCAAAAGCTCCTAGCTGCTCTGGAATGGTCGAGACTATTTCAATACCTGGGGCTGCTAGCTTCACGTGCTCTCCGCCATTAGAGAAAGCGGTTCGCTTATCCGATTTGTCTGTTGCTCCAATAGCGAGCACACCGGGTATACCGGCGGGATACATCGGAGCATCGGTGCCCTCGTTGCCAGCGGCCGCCACCATGACGATGCCAGCTTGTATACCCTCGGAAATTACCTGATCTTGCAGTGCTGAAGGCAGGCTAGAAGCGAAACTCATGTTGATGATTTGCGCACCAGCAGCTTGCGCATAGCGTATTCCCGCCACTATCTGATCTAGCTTTCCTATCCCTTCTTCATTCAGCACCTTGATGGGCAGAATACGAACATCCGGCGCAACACCTGCTATGCCGAAGGCATTATTGGCGATCGCCCCGATCAGGCCCGCTACATGAGTGCCATGGCCAAAATCATCGACCGGCTTGGCGGATCCTGGTACAAAGCTTCGTCCCGCCAAAATACGGTCTGCCAGATCAGGGTGACCGGCAGCTATGCCGGAATCCAGCACTGCCACTACGACAGCTTTACCTTTAGCTTTGCTCCAGGCCGTCTGGGCATCGATAGTTCGGAGATACCATTGCTCGGCAAATAACGTATCATTTGGCACTGACATTGCCGCTGCTGCCTCCACGGCATGAAATAGGATATTTTGGCTCGCAGCGATCACTTCTGGCCGGGCTTCCAGTTTTTGCATGGCGGATTCGATGCTTTCGCCAGCTGACAGACGATACAGGTAGGTGTCGGGGCCAGTTTCCGTGAGTTCAGCACCTGGTGAGCTTCCGGGTTCCAAACGAACGACAATTTCGTGATTTACGACTACTGACTGAGCGTTGGGGAGAAGTGGCTTGTCATATAAGGGCAGAAACTTTTGCGGTGTAGCACAGGCGGCAACTACCAGAGTGCACAGGGATAGCGGCAACCAGTTACGATTTTCCACCACATCGCTCCTTGTAGGGGTACTGTGATAATTGATATAGGATGATAATCCTGTCCCCGGCGCTCGGACTGACGTGAAATGCTTGTTGAAAGATCGTTAAACGGTAGCGTCGGGTTAACGTGCGTTGACAGTGGAAGGCGTTGCCGGATGGATGGCTCGATGCAGCAGATCGAGAGCAGTTATTATGCGGGGGCCGGGGCGAGAAATGATATCCTCATCGATGGTAGCGAAATAATTGACGCCTAGGCGCCTGGCGGTAGCCTCTACTGCTGCTCGGAGGTTTCGGGGGCCCAGCAATACCTCTGGTGGTCGCCAGAGCAAAGATTCCCATGATAGCCTAGGATAAACACCATGCCAATTTTTTCCGATATTTTCGCCGCCCGCTAGCCCTATCAATTCATCTAGAAAACTGCCGGATCCAGCAGTCATGAGTGGATCATTCCATACCATGTAAAAGGTGCGCGGGCGAGACTGGTTTCGTGTCTTGGCTGATATCTCCTGGATCTTTCGATCGACTTGCCGAGCCAGCTCGGTCGCCTCCGGGAACTGACCGGTTACTTGGCCCAGTGCTCTGATATTAGTTAGCACGGCGGCAACGCCGCCTTCCTCGGCCATGAACACCTGGGCCTTGGTAAGCTGTCCGAGTGCTCTCCACTGATCCTTGGTGCCGGCCGCGGCTACAATGAGCAGCGGACGCAAGGAAACGATCTTCTCTACATTCAGCGCACGCGGCGATCCGATGCGCGGAAGCAGCCTGGCTGCTTTGGGGTAATTGCAGTAGTCAGAAGCTGCCACCAGATTGGTTCCGGCGCCGATGGCATAAAGGATTTCGGTGAGAGCTGGCGCAGTAGATATGATGCGTAGCTTAGCTGACGGGACTATCACCTGGCCGGATACATCGTGTACCAGCAGGCTGGCGGCCACTAGTAGCATTAACATGCTCGATCAGTTGCTTATTACTACCTTGATAGGCAGTGAAGCATGCACTTTGCCCAGCTGATCGAAAGCAATAACTCGTAGGGTCGCTGGACCATTATGCTGCGAGCTGGTATCCCATTCAAACCTGAAGGGAGGATGGTTCGAAAGACCTTGCCATTGGCCATTTACCTGGAATTCCAACCGATTGATGTTGACCGCTCCCATTACCCGAGCAGTTACCGCGGTTATCCCTCGAACCTGGGATCCCGTTGGCGGCGAGACGATACTTACCGCTAGCTTGTAGGGCTGCTGCGCTGCCTGCCATCGGGTGTATCGTGTCTGTTGCCTTGGTTCTTCTGGCAAGGTCTCGGTTCGCCGCAGTTGTGCCTTGCCAGGGGCTGCCGGTGGGACATCACCTGCTTGACCGGTCTCTATTTGCTTCAAGAGATCGTCTGCAGCTGCAGCGGCTTCCGGGGAGTCTTCACCAGTTTCCAGCTGGGTCATCAAATCTTCGACCGTTACAGCTGAAGTGGCTCCTGATAGTTGACTAGCTAATTTGCCTTTGCCGTCCGGACGGTGCTGTGCTTGCCGCGCGCGTTCGATTGTCTGGTACTGCGCTATAGCGAACCAACCTAGTCCAGCCAAAATGGCAATTCCGATCGCCCAGCGCGTAGCGGTCAAATAGCGCGGCGTGTCGCTATAATGTTGCTGCTGCCCGGGCTTTCCACTGGTTTCCCGCTCTTGTTCCGCCATGCGCCGAAAAGAAGTAGCTGGTTTGTCTTTAGCGGCTGATAGACTTCCGCTGGAATGCTTGGAGTAGCGGCTTGGTTTTTCCGGATGCCCGGATGCCATGGCCGATTCCTCCGCGGTTGCAGCCAGGCTACCGCTAGCGCGCTTGGTATGTGAACTTCGTTCTTCTACCGGTAATTCCTGGTAACTAGCTTTGGCTTCGCATTCCAAACAGCGCCCGAGTGGACCCAAGCAAGAAGGACAGAAGAGCTGCTGGCAATCGGGGCAACTGGCACTAGCCTGAATCATCGGATGCTTGACACAGTCTGACTGGCTAGCGCTCGCTTCTGGTATGTCTTGTATGGTGGCTAGCTTGCAATATGGGCAATTGCGGCCAACTTTGGCGCATTTATTACAGGTGTATGCTCGGCAATTTCCACAAGTACCAGTAGCAGGCACTGGATGGATACGGCACAAATGGTTCAATGCATGCCACCAATCTCGTTCGCTCGACTGTAGTGCAAGAACTATTTTAGCAATGAATCTCTTATAGCGACGCTCAATTTAGCGCCACTAGTAAGAGAAGCCGGGCACATTTCTGATGCCTGACCTTGTCAGGAAGCCGCCATGCTGGCATGCTCTGCCGGGTAAAGCGTAATGCCGCCAGCGGCCGGCACACCTACGGTAAGATCAGCTACCTCGTGGGTCTTGGGTAACACGAACGTATATCCTACGCCATTAATAGTCTGAATATGTTTAGGAAGACTAGGATTTTGCTCGATTTTCACCCTTAGATGGCGAATGTGGGTTTTTAGCAGATCTCCACTGGAATCATTCTGATAACCCCAAACTAGTTCTTGCAGGCGAACCTTTGACATCACCTGATTAGCATTGCGCATGAGAAGGCCTAGTAACCTGGCTTCCAGCGGTGTCAGCCGAACTGGCTCTGGCCGCCCGACAATAGTCACTTCCAGACGATTGCGATCAAGTCGCAAAAGTCCACGCTCGATCATGGTAGGTTCGCTAGTTTCTTGTCTACTAGCTGCTCGGCGAATAATGGCCTGGATCCTCGCAACTAGCTCTGCCAGTCGCAAAGGTTTTATCATGACATCGTCCGCACCGGCAGCAAAGGCACGAAGCACAGTTTCCTCTCTAGTACAGGCAGTCATCAGCATGATAGGTAGGTCATGATTTTGCCGAAGAATACGGCAAACATCGAAGCCGTTCATATCAGACAGTGACTGATCTACGATTACCGCTCCGATTTGGCCGGCCAGGGCACAATCTATGCCTACCCGGGCACTAGCGACACGCTCTACCCCCCAGCCAGCATTTTTGAGTGCAAATGCCAGAACCTCGGCTGTCCCGGGATCGGCTTCCATGATGAGAACGCGCATCTTTTCCTCCGTATGGGAAAGGGAAAGTTCCCAGATGGTTCTAATT
>JACQUT010000175.1 GCA_016267585.1 Cyanobacteria bacterium NC_groundwater_1444_Ag_S-0.65um_54_12 | reverse complement strand
GCTTCAAACTGCAAATATGCCATGGTGCCAGTGGCATCTTGCGTAAGCGTCTGATCAATCTTGATACCGATCTCTTCGCCGGGAAAAGGTTTCCCCGAAATCAAATGTGCCGTGATGATCTTCTGAACAACATTCTGAGCCATGCTAAAGTCTCCTTTTCCTCGATTCTAGCAGACTGGGCAGCTGCTCTTCGATATCGATGGCAATTATAATGGCATGATCAGGCCGTCTTGCGAAGAAGAGTACCCCCTAGGGGATTTGAACCCCTGTCGCCGCCGTGAGAGGGCGGTGTCCTTGGCCTCTAGACGAAGGGGGCAACAAGAATTTCATACTACTGGATCTTGTTTAGACCGTCAAATAGCTTCAGAAAAGTCGCAGATGGGCAGCAGCTAGTTCCGGGGGAACTACATTTATGGGTAGCCCAGTACCAAGTTCCCATCCACCCTCGATGGTAAAGCGCGGCAAAATGTGAATATGCCAGTGAAAATCCGTGATAATCGAGTTAGGTTTGCAATGCAACCAAAAGTTAACCGGCGGATTGTTCAGTCCCCGGCGTATGCGGCGGAAGGCATCTTGCAAAGCCTTTGCCAGCGCTAGCGGATCGGCTGCCAGAAAATCCGCAGCATGGGTTCGAGGTAATAGCAAGATCTCAAAGGGAGAGCGTGCGGCAAAGGGAGATAAGAGCAAGAAATCGGCGATTTGGGCGATCGCCAACTCGCCAGCCGCCTCAGCAGCATACATGGCACAACCCAAACATGCTTCTTGCTTGGCCTGATAAACGGCGAAACAGTCGGCTTCTGCTGCCAAAACTGGCGGCAGAAACGCCGAGGCAAGAATCTGGCTATGTGGATGCAAGAGCGAGGCACCGGATTGGGGCAAATGATTTCTGAATACCAAGACAATTTCGATTCCGGAACATGTCACCAGGTCGCTATAACGCGCCTGGTAAACGCGAATGAGATTGGCTGCATGTTCAGGGCCCAGAGTGTCGAACGGAGCGATATGCTCGGGAGTCTCGATCACCACTTCTGCTGCGCCACCCGACGGAACCGAGCGATGCAGCGAATCACCGCTCGGAGAAAGTCCTGCGGGCGGAGCTAGTGCTGCATACTTGTTGGGAACCACCCGGATCTGCCATGGCGCGTTATCAGCAATACGTAAGATTTCGGGCGGTGTTTGAACCTCACTCCCCGGACAAAATGGGCAATCCGCCGTAAGCTCGGGCAAGGGTTGCGCGGAGTGAAAGAAAGCTTCCGGACGCTTGGCACGTTCGGCAGCTAAAACTACCCACCGGCCAGTAAGAGGATCTTGGCGCAGCACTGACACAGGAACTATCATACGACAATTAACGAAGCGCCGGAGCTAGCCTGACAAAGTTTGATATCGGGATTTCTGCCACTTTGGCTGCGGTAGTATTCCAGAACTTGCGTTATTTGGCTCATTGCACTTTCTTGACACAGCGCTATTACGCAACCACCGAAGCCAGCGCCAGTCATGCGGGCACCCCATACCTGTGGCACTGCTCGCAACAGTTGCACTAATAGATCCAGCTCGGAGCAAGAGACCTCATAATCGCTGCGCAACGACTCATGCGAGGCATCGAGCAATTGCCCGAATTGTTCGAGATCGCCGATTTGTAACGCTGACACCGCTTGCAGTACTCGTTGCATCTCGCCAAGCACGTGTCGCAAGCGGCGATGGGACAGTGCGGGAAGGGATTTGGCATGGGTTTGGAACTCCGCTAACGAAACATCCCGAAGCGTGGCCAGTGGTCTGGCCAGTTTGGTCTGCAGGATAGCGAGACCTTCCTGGCATTCTTGGCGGCGCAGATTATAGTTAACGGTAGCCAGAGTACGCGGCACACCGCTATTGATAACGGCAACCGTTGCCGCCTTTTCGGCAAAGCATAGGGGCACTGGCTGATAGGTAAGGGCATGACAATCGATGAACAATGCATGCTTTTCTTGGCCCAATACGCTGATCAGTTGATCCATTATGCCGCAACTCACGCCTACAAAATTATTTTCTGCTCGCTGCCCCAGTAAAGCACGCTCTAGCGGCAAAATATTCCAGCCGCCCAGCGCAGCCAGAGCCGTCAAAATTGCCATTTCTAGCGCCGCTGAGCTAGAAAGCCCAGCGGCCAGTGGAACATTGCCATCGATCAGTAACTCGCAGCTCGGAGTAAGAAAGCCGCTTTGCCTGGCAGCCACCACCACACCACGTAGATAGTCACGCCAGCTGCCACCTGTGGTAGAAATAACTGAAGCTTGTGGATCGAACTCATCCCATTCGTCAAACTGGCTAGCACAGGCACGAAGCCGGCTATTATTGGCAAGCCTGACTGCGACCAGTACTGCACATTCGATTGCCATGGGAAGTACGTATCCGCCATGGTAATCGGTATGCTCTCCGATCAGATTTACGCGCCCCGGCGCGCGCGCCACTAAAGTAGGAGAGGAGCCAAAATAGTCACGAAATGCTTGACAGATATTAGCTAAGCGACTGTTCATTCATACAACACTCTCCTGCTTGAGCAGATTTGCTAGCTCGGAAAGCAATAGCTCATTTTCTTCTGGTAAGCCTACGGTAATTCGCAAACAGTCAGGCAAGCCAAAAGCCGCCAGTGGACGGATGATAATTCCGCGTTCCAGCAACCGACGACTGAACCATTGAACGCGCTTGGAGGATCCCAGATCGATCATGACAAAATTGCCAAAGCTACGAACATGGACCATGCCAAGGCGGGCGAGACCATCGTACAG
Organism: Cyanobacteria bacterium NC_groundwater_1444_Ag_S-0.65um_54_12; assembly: GCA_016267585.1. Lineage (GTDB taxonomy): Bacteria > Cyanobacteriota > Sericytochromatia > S15B-MN24 > VGJW01 > JACQUT01. The sequence continues at coordinate 2,206 of JACQUT010000175.1, read as the reverse complement.
GGTTTCCAGGCCCTTGACATTACTGGCGATAGTGCGTTTTACAAATTCGCGATCTGCAAATGCTGCTAGCGCTGCAGCCTGTGCGATATGATTCGGTTCGAAGGGAAGCTTGATTTTCAACAGTTGCTCTATTATCGTCTCATGGGCGATACCATAGCCTATTCGTAACCCTGCCAAGCCATATGCCTTGGAAAAAGTTCGTAATGTAAACACATTATCATGACGATAAAGTTGAGAATCAGGATAGGCGGGCTCCGATCCTACGAACTCATGGTAGGCTTCATCCATGATAAGCAAAATATGGCCAGGAACCTTGGAGTAAAAGTCTTCGAATGCCGCTCTGTCGATCAGTGTCCCCGTAGGGTTATTAGGATTTGCCAAATATATCAGTTTAGTGCGAGGGGTAATAGCCCGAGCCATGGCAACGAGATCATAAGCATAGTTTCGCAAAGGCACACAACGGAGCGGAATGCCTTGGCTGCGTATCAACACGGTAAAACCGATAAATGTGCCATCGCTGGTAAGAGCTTCATCGTTTCCGTTCAGATAGGCGCGCACGATACTGGCTAGTATTCCTTCCGAGCCGGCACCGATGATGATATTTTCGAATTTTACTCGATAGTTCTGGCTAAGTGCTCGCCTCAAGGCATAACCGGCTGAATCCGGGTAATAATGCGCTTCCTGCAAAGCTTGCATGGCTGCTGCTTTTGCCATGGGAGAGGGCCCGAAAGGATTTTCATTGCAGGCAAGCTTGATCACGCGTTCCAGGCCAAACTCTCGCTTTACTTCTTCGCTAGTTTTGCCCGGCTGATAAGGCGTCAACCGAGCGATGTGCTCGGCTACACACGGAAAACTGCTTGTTAACATCATCAGAATATACCACTCGCTTGACGGACACCGGATGATTTTACCACCCGAGCATACCGCTGATCTGCGAAAGCTTGATCTTGAGCAGTATAGAGTTGGCTTTTTGCGCTACTTCAGAGTAACTTCAGCCTGACGTTTCCCGAACAGCCGCCAGCGTCTCGGCACGGTCCTGCGCCTGCTTGCTAGATAGTTGTAGCCCCATGGCGACGGATCGCGTATCGAGCGCTTCGGGAGTATAGCCGGTCACCCGCAGGCCCGACCAGTTTTGACCGTAACGGTTGTAGTCAGGGTCGAAGCCATCACCCACGGCGTTGTTCTCGATCGCGTCAGCGGTCAGCGCCGATCCTACTTTCTCCGTATGGGAGATCATCCCGAGCAAGTAATCATTCCGCTGCCAGACATAGCGTTCTTTGCCCGAGATCTTGCCATTGCCATTCGAGTCCAGATTCTTGAGATAGGAATCAACCAGCTCTTTGGGCGTTACCTTGCCGTCTTTGTCGGCATCGAATTGCTCGAGATATGGTAAGGCTAACGCCCGATAGGTGCCGGTAGAAAGCACCAGCGTGTCACGGATCGGCTCCCTCGGCCAGACGGATTCGCTACTCTCTCTGCGCTTTATCTTCTATATCCGCTGAGCGCCCGCAAATTAAGATAAAAGTCAGAGGAGATCTCTGGTTAAGCATAAATTATGGGTGTCAGAACGCTTAAACTCGATAGATTCCTAGTCAAAAGCCTTTTTTATTTTGCCAGGTTCAACCACATTGATTATCATCTTCATTTTGGGATGAAGATGGCACTTTACCTCCACCGCACCAGCTTTCTCGAGCTTGACGCTCTTGGTGACTCCCCTGGGATATGATCCCAGATCGAACGTATTGCCGGGCGATTCCGAGAAAACGCTGTGGAAGAGCTGATCTTCATTAGGGAAAGAAACCTCTGTGCCTTTTTCTACCGTAATGGTGCCAGGAATGAACTTGAGATTCTTTTGCACTATCTTTACCGGTTCCATGTCGGCTTGTGCTGCCAATGGGACAATTAGACTGCCTGTCAAACAGCAAATACCCAGGCAAATTCTTAGCAACTGCTGGCTACTTTCTTTGACCTGGTGCCCGATGGTCGACATTCGCATGGCCAATCTCCTCTTTCAGAAAAAAATGTTCCCTCATTCCACCATGATTACCCCGGTCAGATTGGGATGATATTCGCAGACGAAAGGGTAGCTCCCGGTAGCATCAAGCGCCAAAATTGCCGACTTGCCAGAAGGAATATCAATTCCCTTGAACCGGTTTTCCGGTGAATAGACGTTGTGCTTTTCACCATCGGTATTCTTGAAAAGAAT